>NZ_JBPFDQ010000030.1:0-55214 GCF_059415045.1 Ferdinandcohnia sp. SAFN-114
AATATTATGCAGAAAATTCGTCAAAAGTGTACATATTTAAACAATCACTTTTGTACATTCTTAGGTTAGCATTTATAGGGGCGAGTAATTTTGGAAAGGTATGCACATTTTCTTTATGGAATTGAATGGTACAAAAGGTTTCACTAGTTGTAAAAGGTTGAAGGTTGGAGAGTTTTACAAAGGTAGAGGTATCTGGGCAATAATAATGTATGCTAGGTTGGAATGGTTGATTGAAAGAGGTTGCAAAAAGCCATTGAAATGGTGAGAGTCGAACTGAGTAGGTTGACTGTCGTTTAAACCATTTTGCTCCTAAAATCCAAATAGGTACGATACCTTTGTTCCTATAAGAGTCTGATCTTTTCTTAAACAAAGGGTAATCAATTTGGGAGCACTGGTACTCGATTGCATACTGTTTGTCTTCTGTGGTCACTAAAAGGTCAGGGCGCTGCGAGATTTCATCTAAATATGGCTCTAACTGGACTTTATAGCCTTGTCCTTGAAACCAACGATAGAGCTTTCGTTTGCCTTCGAGATGGTACTCAGATTCTGGCTCAGTTTTAACACTGCATTCTGCTCCTCTTAGATGTGCGAAATGATGTGTTTTCTTCATTCCCGCTTTTAACTGAACCTTACTAAGACATGCCGGACAAAGAAAGCTTTCATTGCTACGAAGTTCAAGCAAATCAGAGCGCTTCCATTTTTCCACTAACGAAATATATTCACCATTTTCACGTAACGCAACAAACACTCACGTCATCTCCTTACTTCTAATTTACTGCTACTTAAAAATAGCATAGATACCCGTGCATGTACAATTATAAAATTTCAAATTTTTCACACAAAAAAGCCGATTCCAAAAAATGAAATCGACTATTACTTATAGCGAGAAGTATTTGACCATCTCAGTTAATGCATTCTCATTGATTATCTTTTTACCATACTCTTCAATTCTATGAACAGAAAGTGCTGACTCATTCCCATACTCCAAGACTATGCTGAGCATATTCTCGAGTTCGTCCTCTGTATAGAGTTCCTCATTAAATTCAATGAATAAATAGTACTTATTTTCATACGAGTACAAGGAATTGTTCAATCCATTTAGTTGAATCCGGTGTGCAAGAGAAATAACATCTTCAAAATCATTAAATCGAATTAGAAATTGGAAGTTTTCTTCCTCAAATTCCTCGACAAAATCATTTTCCTCATACTTAGAATGAAATTGCTGATCAAGTAAAGATTCAATCTTTTCGTCTACTGGAATCTTATCGTCACCAACAGGAAGTTCATATTTATTCCCATCTTTTGATAGCTGTGCGCGTGTTACAAGTACCTCTAACCCTTTTTCTAACGCCTGGACTTGGATCCATAGTGGACCATCAATCGTGAATTCTTCTTCTTGATGAATTTCATCCATCATTTCCCAGAAGAGCTCTTCGCTTCGTTCCCGGTTATACCATATTTCTTCACGTTCAAATCCGCGTTGCTCTATGTCATTATATGAAATGTAGAATTTTACAGTATGTTCGTTTATTCTTTCGATTTCCATTACAGAACCTCTCCCTTCTTGCTCAGATTTTGAAGGGACGTTATACCCCCGAGCCAGATGCTCTTTTATTCACTTTTCCCATTATGGCTGTAGAATAACCTATCTTAAAGAAAAAAGTCTATATCTTGTACTTTATTTTATGTTAAAAGATATGAGAATGGAAATAAAAAAGAGTAATTTGTAAAAAACAGTGATTTTGCCCGGTTTTCATTCAAATTTATTTTGAATGCGGTTAAGTTTTTCGGGATGTTACTGTTTTACGTACCATTATAATACGAAACACAAAAGAAAACGAGAAATATGTCCTAATAAATTTTAGAAAAGTACAAGGCGAGCAGTCTTTGGCGAGCAGCATTTGAATAGTGATGGCAGAAGGTGTTATTTATCTGCCGAAGCAACTGGCTTAGACCATAGAGCCGAATGGCGCCTGTAGCTAGAAAAAAATAAAAAAACTTCTACAGGAGTAGAAGTTTCTTGTTGTTAGTTTACTAAGCGTTGTGCTTCTTTTAATTGGAAGGTACGAACTTTTCTTGGTAAAAATCTGCGAATTTCGTCCTCATTGTATCCAACCTGAAGTCTCTTCTCATCGATGATAATTGGTCGGCGAAGAAGACCAGGGTTTTCTTGAATTAATTTATATAAATCTTGAAGAGGCATTGTCTCAAGATTTACATTTAATTTTTGGAATACTTTAGAACGAGTTGAGATGATCTCATCTGTTCCATCTTCCGTCATACGTAAAATTTCTTTAATCTCTTCGATTGAAAGAGAATCAGAAATAATGTTTCTTTCTTGATATGGAATTTGATTTTCCTCTAACCATGACTTCGCTTTACGGCATGAAGTACAGCTTGGAGAAGTATAAAGAGTAACCATTAACTTATCACTCCCTTAAAAAGTAGATTATTACTTAACAATCAGCATGATTGGTCATGGAGTTTATGCTAAATTAAAATTAATTTAATTAAGTAATTTCTTTAATTATTATACCTTAAATTTTCTGAGAAAGATAGACAATTTTAAAGAAAACTTTTGCTTAATTAACATGTTGATTCACAGTCGTTTCTCTAATAAAGGCAATTGGAAATACAGCCCCAATTGCTTAATAGTTTACACATCTCTTAAGATATCACGATTATCATTCTTATTGTTAAATGATAATACTTCATTAACATCTTGGTAGGAATCTCCATAAAATTCTTTATCTTTGTACGTGTGAATCTCATCGTACGTTTTTCTCATAGCTTTGTAAATAAGTTCTTCCGACTCGTTAGTTGGAGACCAGTATAGTATTTCCATTTGATTAGACTCATTTGTTGCTAACGATTTACGTTCATAACCAATTGAAGTTGCGTGTTCGAAACCTTCTCTCTTATAGAACTTTAACCTTTTTTCAGTATCTGAGTCTTCATAGTTCACGGGTTCGACCTCTAGAATAATGGGTTTTCCTTTTTTCTTTAATTTTTCAAGAAGTTTATGGCCAAGCCCTTGTCCACGCGATTCTTTTGAAACGAAGAGATAGTCGATAAAAATAAAATGATCAAGTTCAACATACATGAGGACATGATAGGGTCCTTCATCTTTATGATAAATATCTCCTTTTTCTTTCAAGAGGGTTTCCATATGCTCTTTTGACTTCATTTCTTCAATTGGAAAATATTGATTTAGTTTCTCATACCAGTTCATACATCTGCTCCTTGTACTTTGATAGGACTTTCTTAGTGTATGCAATGTTTTTGTTTTGTTTCTAAATTTAGATATTCCCTCTTTCTTTAAAACTAAACTTGGAATAGAATAGAAGTAAAGAAGCGTTTTCATTAAGGGGGATATTCATGGCAAGCTACATAATGGATTTAGGTCTAATTGCTATTTTAGTCATTGGTATTACTGCTTTGATGGGTGTTATCGCAAATGGCGTTGGGGAAAATGTTTTTGGAGGTAAATCCGGCTCTAATATAGTAACACGTGATCTAAATGTAAAAGCTGGTTGGAAAAACGTTGGTGGACGGAAAAAATAAATATGATAAGCTGGCACATTGAGTCGTGCCAGCTTTTTTATGGCGTATAATCTACACCTTTTGTGTAGCTATTCCCAGCGTTCCATAGTAGGAATTCATGAATACCTTGGTCTTGCAATCCTTTTATTTGGGCTTCAATTTCATCTTTTCCATAAACAGTATAATTACCTTTTCCAAGCCAGCTTGCTGTGAAATCTTGGAGCCAAGGTCTTGAAACAGGTCTATTTTTAATTTGATTTAGCTTATGATTTTCAACTTTTGCATATTCAGATACCAATCGATACGGCTCTAAGTCTGGGCGGGGAATTCCAAAATAAGACGTCCAATGACTCGGGTAAATCATGGATGAGATGACATCAACATGCTCAGATATTTTCGAAAAATTTTGACCAATACCTGGTGCTTCAGGTAATGTTGCGGTGTACCCAAAAATATCTACAGAAACCTTCACATTATATGGCTCTAATTTTTCTTTTGCATATGCCACAAAATCGGTAACAGCGGCGACTCTCTTTTGTACATTATCAAGCTCCACTTTTTCATATTCACCCATACTATAGGTTAAAGAACTATCTCGTCTTTCAAACCCTTCAGGAAAGCGAACATAATCAAATTGTATCTCTTGAAATCCAAGCTTGGCTGCTTCAATTGCGATTCCTACATTATGGTCCCAAACTTCTTTTAAAAATGGATTTACAAAAGCTTCTCCGCGCCCATTTTTCCATACTTTATCCCCATCTTTAAACGATAATTCTGGACGTTGCTGTGCTAATACAGAGTCCTTAAATACAACAACCCTTGCGATTGGGTAAATCTGCTTTTCTTCTAGTTTTTTAAGCATTGCTGTTGGGTCTTTGATATAATCCTTACTAATATTCTGATGTTTTGAGCCTTTTGGTGGTACGTAGGTTAAATATCCAAAGTCGTCTTTAACATCAATAACCATAGCATTAAGGTCCGTATTCTCGATTAATTGGACAAGTTGTGAAAAACGATCACCACCGGCAGAATGGGCTGTTACGTATACCCCTCTTATGGCATCAGGATATTCAAATTGAAAGCCAGAATTAAATTCAAAACGCGAAACTAACTCAGGTAATTCCTTTTTTGGCATAACCAATTTACTCGTTGGATGTGAGTCCATAGCAAAATTTTTATTTTCTGCAGAGCTTGTTTGAGTAACAAAGAAAGTACCGAATACAACGATAATCATTGCCCCAACTAAAGATATAATCTTTTTCATCAAAGCTTCCTCCTTCCTTCCAATCTTCTATAGTCATTTTAAATGAACTTTCCAGAAAATAATACAAATTTAGACAAAATTCTTAGTGAATAAGGTATTTATTCAATTGTATGAGCAGTTTTGTCTATATATTTTAGTGTTCTTATAAACCTTACTGATATTAGTGGTAAATCTGCTCAAACAAAAAAATGGCCCTCTTATTAGGCCATTTAACTGTAATGCGATTTATATTCTTGAAATTCTTTTTCCGAGCAAGAAACGAGATGCCCGGGGCGAATCTCACGTAATTTGACTTCTTCATTATCTGAGTATCCATGTTCTTTCGGATCATATATAATTCTTTTTCGATTGCGTTCATAGTTCGGATCTGGCAATGGAATTGCTGATAACAAAGATTTTGTGTAGGGATGAATAGGGTTTGAATAGAGATCGTTAGCATCGGCAAGTTCCACAATTTTTCCGAAGTACATAACACCAATTCTGTCACTGATATATTTTACCATTGACAAATCATGGGCAATAAATAAGTAAGTCAAGCCTTTCTCTTCTTGAAGTTTTTTCATTAAGTTTACAACTTGAGCTTGAATGGAAACATCTAATGCAGAAATCGGTTCATCAGCAATAATAAAATCTGGCTTTACCGCAAGGGCACGCGCAATACCAATCCGTTGGCGTTGTCCTCCAGAGAATTCATGTGGATATCGATTCGCATGCTCACGGTTTAGCCCTACTGTTTCAAGTAACGTATAAACCTGTTCCATACGTTCGGCATTATTTTTTGCGAGCCCATGAATATCGATTCCTTCTGCGATGATATCCGCTACGGTCATTCTTGGATTTAGTGAAGCATATGGATCTTGAAAAATCATTTGCATTTTTCGGTTAAACTTTTTCAATTCTTTACGCGACTTTCTTCCATGAACATTCTCTCCATTGAAAAGGACCTCTCCACCCGTGGCATTGTATAACCGTATAATGGTCCTTCCTGTGGTAGATTTACCACATCCAGACTCTCCAACCAGGCCAAGTGTTTCACCTTTGTAAATATCAAAGGTAATCCCATCAACAGCTTTCACCATATTTGGTTTATCAATATTAAAATATTGCTTTAAGTTTTTAATTTCTACCAATTTTTGTTTTTCAGCCATTTCATTCATCATCCTTTCCTAAGCTTATCGGATGAGAAATTTTTCATACGACGCTTGACTGCTTCAGGTGGTTCCACTTTAGGAGCATCAGGGTGTAGAAGCCAAGTCGCTGCATAATGTGTCTCAGAAATTTTAAACATTGGTGGTTCCTTTTCAAAGTCAATTTTCATTGCATAACGATTTCTTGGAGCAAATGCATCCCCTTTTGGAGGATTTGTAAGGTCAGGTGGTGAACCGGGAATTGCCATAAGCTCTGTTTTTTCATCACTATCTAAGCTTGGCATTGACGATAATAATCCCCAAGTATAAGGATGCTTAGGATTATAGAAAATTTCATCCACTGTACCAGTCTCAACGATTTTCCCAGCATACATTACCGCTACCCGATCGGCTACATTCGCAACCACACCTAAATCATGAGTGATAAAAATAATGGATGTTTCCATTTTTTTTTGGAGGTCCTTCATTAATTCTAAAATCTGCGCTTGTATCGTAACATCTAATGCTGTGGTAGGTTCGTCTGCAATCAATAATTTCGGATTTGAGGCTAACGCAATGGCAATCATCGCACGTTGCCTCATACCCCCACTAAATTCATGTGGATATTGATTGACTCTCTTCTCTGGGCTAGGGATTCCAACAAGACGAAGGAGTTCGATTGCACGGTCCTTTGCATTTCCCTTTGACATATTTTGATGTTTAATTAAAACCTCAATAATTTGCATACCAACCTTCATCGTTGGGTTAAGGGAGGTCATTGGGTCCTGAAAGATCATTCCGATATCCTTCCCACGAATCTTCTCCATTTCCTTGTTGGTTTTTGGAACAAGATCTTCACCATCAAAAAGAATTTGACCATTACTAATTTTTCCAGGTGGCATTGGAATAAGCTTCATGATTGTTTGTGAGGTTACACTTTTCCCTGACCCTGATTCGCCGACAATCGCAAGTGTTTCACCTTTATATAAATCAAAATTCACACCGCGAACCGCCTTTACTTCACCAGCATAGGTTTGAAAAGAGACTTCTAGGTCTTTTACTTCCAATAACTTTTCCATTTACTCACTCCCTTACTTGCGCAGCCTAGGGTCTAATGCGTCACGCATTCCATCTCCAATTACGTTAAAAGCAAAGATTGTGATACAGATTAAGGTAGCAGGGAAAAACAAGCGCCATGGATAATATTCAAATGCAGGTAGTCCCTCAGAGGCCATCGTTCCCCAGCTGGCAAGTGGAACTTGAACACCTAATCCAAGATAACTTAGAAAAGATTCAGTGAAAATGGCATTTGGGATTGTTAGCGTCATTGTTACCAAAATGGGGCCCATTGAATTAGGTATCAAATGTTTGAACATTATTCTTTTAACATCCGCTCCAAGCGTTTGTGCGGCAAGTACATATTCCTGATATTTTAATTGTAGAACTTGTCCCCTTACAATTCTTGCCATATTGATCCATCCAGTAATCGTCATTGCTAGTATCATTGTTCCTAACCCTTGTTCGAGAATAACCATAAGTAAAATAACTAAAAGCAAATATGGGACGCCGTATAGAATGTCAGCGACTCTCATCATGAATTCATCCACTTTACCGCCCATGTAACCTGATATGCCACCCCATAAAACACCAATCACAAGATCAATTATTGCAGCTGCTAGTCCTATAAATAAAGAGATTCTCGCACCTTCCCATGTCCTTGTGAACACATCTCTACCCAATTCATCTGTTCCAAACCAATGCACACTAGATGGTGCTTCATTCGCATGGGCAAGGTCTGTTGTCCGATAATCAAACTCAGTCATCATTGGCCCAAAAATCGCCATGAATAATAGTAGGACTAAGAGAACTATACCTACTATGGCCAATTTATTTTTTTTGAATCTAGAGGTGACATCCTTCCAAAACGATAAACTTGGTTTTGAAATTTTTTCAGCCTCATTCTCATTTAATGTTGCTGGTGCAAACATTTCCTTTGGAATATTCTGCATAAGTTACTCTCCTTTCTTCGCACCAGATAGCTTAATGCGAGGATCAATAAATCCGTACAAAATATCAACAAGGAGAACAGAAATTAAGAGTAAGATACTATAAAAAACAGTAACTCCCATAATCACGGTGTAGTCGCGATTGGTTATACTCGTTACAAATTCGTCCCCTAATCCAGGTATTCCAAAGATTTTTTCGATAACAAAACTACCAGTTAAGATACCAGCAGTTAATGGCCCCATATAAGATACAACAGGCAACATTGCATTACGTATCGTATGCTTCATGGTGATTGTACCTTTCTTTAATCCTTTTGCTCGAGCTGTCTTTATGTAATCGTTACTTAGTACCTCAAGCATACTTGAACGTGTTAATCTGGCTATAAAGGCCATTGGTGAGGATGATAATGCAATTGCAGGTAATATAGTATGCATAAATGATTCCCACCTCGCAACTGGAAACAGGTCTAGCTTAATGGCGAATATATATTGTAAAACCGTAGCTAAAATAAAGCTTGGAACGGATATACCAAAAACCGCAATTATCATCGCAGAATAGTCTTGCCATTTGTTATGATAAAGTGCAGCAATCACACCTAGTACAACACCGAAAGCAATCGCAATAAGAATAGCCTCGATCCCTAAAAAGAGAGAAATTGGAAATCCATTATTGATGATTTCATTAACGGTCATTGCTTTATATTTAAAGGATGGGCCAAAATCCCATCTTGCCACATCATATAAATAGTCAAAATACTGCTTATACAATGGCTGATCTAAGCCGTAATGGGCATTAAGAGCTGCTTCAATCTCTGGAGGGACATCCTTCTCTTTCGTAAATGGACCTCCCGGAGCTGCTTGCATTAAGAAAAATGTGGCGGTAACAATCAAGATAAGCGAAACGATCATATAGATTAATCTCTTAATTATATATTTTGCCACTTCGTACACCTCCCATTGCAATCACATATGGTTTTCAAAAAGTAAGGTATATAGGCCAACTATATACCTTACTCTTTTGTTCTTATTGGTGATTTCCTAGTTTGCGATTACTCAAAATACGCCCATTTGTATTGAACATCTCCTAATGGAGAAATAACGACTCCTTTTAGGTTGTCATTTTGAACCCAGTTGTTTGTATAAAAGTATACTGGTGCAATTGGCATTTCATCGATTACCAATTGTTCAGCATCTTTTAATAGCCCAAGTCGCTTTTCTTTATCGGTTTCTTTTGCAGCTTGTGCTAAAAGATTATTAAATGTTTCATTTGTCCAGCCGGTATCATTATTTCCTTTTGGGACTGTAAAGATTTCAAGGAAGTTCACAGGATCGTTGAAATCAGCTAACCAACCAGCACGACCAATTTGGAAATTTCCTTGATCAATATTATCAAGATACACGTTCCATTCAGCATTATTAAGAGTAACTTCAATCCCCAAAGCCTTTCTCCACATATCTTGAATCGCTTGGGCAACCTTTTGATGGCCTTCTGAGGTATTATAGGATAAAGCAATCTCTGGAAGTTCAGAAACGTCTGATAACCCAAGTTCATCTAAAGCTTTTTGTAAATGTTCCTTTGCAGCATCCACATCATTATCTTTAAAATAGCCCTTCTCATTTTCCTTTAATATTGCAGACGGAACGAGGGCCATTGCTGGAATTTGTCCACCCTGCGTGACATTTTCAACTATTGCTTTTCGATTGATTGAATAACTAAGAGCTTTTCGAAGATTTTCATTTTGAAACGGCTCTTTATTAATATTAAATTTAAACCAATACGTACCCGCAATCGGGCTCTTTTGTAAAGTGCCTTCTTTATCTAAAGTTGGAATTACATCTGTAGGTAATGATGATGTAGGTGCACCAGCCCAATCAAGCTCACCCTTTTTGAAGCTTTGGTATTCAGTATTCGGATCGTTAATCATATCCATTGTGATTTTTTCGAGCTTCACTGAATCTGCATCCCAATAATCTTTGTTCTTTTCAAGAGTGATAGTCGATGATTTATCCGTTATGACAAAAGGTCCATTTGAGACATAGGATTCATCCACTCGATTTGCCCAATCTTGATTATCCTTCGCAATTTTACTATTAACAGGGTAATACGTATAAAAAGCTGTTAATTCTAAGAAATAAGCTGTCGGGTTCGTTAGTTTTACTTCAAGAGTTTTATCATCAATCGCTTTTATGCCCACATTCTCCATTTTCTCAATTGAGATATCTGGTGTATCGTACGCCTCCTTTGCGCCTTCAATATAATTGTATATTTGTGACGCATAGTCTGATTGATTTGCAGGGACCAATACCCACTTCCAAGCATATTCAAAATCGTGAGCGGTAACAGGATCACCATTCGACCATTTGGCATCCCGGATTGTGAAAGTATAGGTTTTTCCATCATCTGACACATTAATCTTTTCCGCCATTGCTTCTTCGGCTTCTCCATTTTTATTGATGCGAGTTAAACCTTCAAAAGCATGATTGAGAACTACCCCCGAAGTGGAGTCAGTTGCCAGACCTGGGTGTAAAGTAGGTGGTTCAGAACTTATATTGATTCGTAGTTCTTGCTTTGGCCCTTCCCCCTCTGCTCCTCCTCCTTTTTCATTTCCATTATCAAATGTGCCACAGGCTGATAAAATAAGAATACTCGCAAAAAGTATGCTTAATAGCCACGATATTTTTTTCAAATAGATGACCTCCCAATATGTAATTTCCTTTTTTTGTTTCAAAAGATATACGCTACTTATGTTGTTTCAAAACGTACTATCTTATGCGCAAATGGGCCTTAAGTTTTTAGCTAGAATACTTGCATTTCATGAAGAAAAGATTATAATAAAAATAATATTAATATCGGGCTATGAAGAAGAGTAGTACATATGTGGACATTAATTAAGAGGTCATTACCTCTTTCAGAGAGTCTGTGGTTGGTGTGAACAGATATTGGAGCATATGGAATGGACTTTGAGCATCTTTGCTGAAAATTGAAGTAGGCTAAGACGCATTCCTTACGTTACAAGGAAACGAGAGATTTTACCTATATGGGTAAAATAACTAGGGTGGCAACGCGGAAACCATTCGTCCCTAACATTAATTTGTTAGGGACGGATGTTTTTTTATTTTGCCCAACTCTACTCTAAGCTTTATACCAGTCATTTAAAGGAGAGAAACAACATGCAAACTATTTTTTCAGGTATTCAACCGAGCGGTTCTGTAACATTAGGTAACTACATTGGGGCAATGAAACAATTTATTGAATTGCAAAATGAATACAATTGCTTCTATTGTATTGTTGACCAACATGCAATTACTGTTCCACAGGATGCTCAAGAATTACGTAAGAACATTAAGAGCTTAGC
The DNA here is from genome assembly GCF_059415045.1 of Ferdinandcohnia sp. SAFN-114. Taxonomy (NCBI): domain Bacteria; kingdom Bacillati; phylum Bacillota; class Bacilli; order Caryophanales; family Bacillaceae; genus Ferdinandcohnia; species Ferdinandcohnia sp. SAFN-114. The sequence goes on from NZ_JBPFDQ010000030.1 coordinate 11,297, forward strand.
AGCACTTTATATCGCAATTGGACTTGATCCAGAAAAAGCTACTTTATTTATTCAGTCAGAGGTTCCAGCACATGCTCAAGCTGGTTGGATGTTACAATGTGTTTCCTATATAGGTGAACTCGAAAGAATGACTCAATTTAAAGATAAGTCCCAAGGAAAAGAAGCTGTTGTGGCTGGTTTATTAACATATCCACCGTTAATGGCTGGAGACATTCTTCTTTATAATACAGACCTCGTTCCAGTAGGTGAAGACCAAAAGCAACATATTGAACTCACAAGAGACCTTGCGGAAAGATTCAACAAAAAATATCGTGAAATCTTTACAATACCTGAACCAAGAATTCCAAAAGAAGGCGCAAGAATTATGTCCTTACAGGATCCTACAAAGAAAATGAGTAAATCTGATCCAAATCCAAAAGCATATATTGCTTTACTTGATGACCCAAAACAAATTGAAAAGAAAATCAAGAGTGCAGTAACAGATTCAGAGGGTATTGTAAAATTTGATAAGGAAAATAAACCCGGTATTTCTAATTTGCTTACCATCTATTCAAATTTCAGCAATAAAACCATTGAGGAAATCGAAGCATTATATGAAGGAAAAGGTTATGGGGATTTCAAAGCAGACCTTGCGGAAGTCGTATTAAGCGAGATTCGCCCAATACAAGAAAGATACCACGAAATTTTTAACTCACCAAAATTGGACGAAATCCTTGATGCTGGTGCTGAAAAGGCCAATAGAGTTGCGAGTAAAACCGTAAAAAAAATGGAAAATGCCATGGGACTTGGTAGAAAGAGAAAATAATTCAGCAGAATTTCAAGTCTTAGCTAACGACCATAAAGTTGATGTAATGTCCATAAATCTAGATTATCGGCTATAAACTTTTTTTTACGGCCATTAAATTTATTTATCGGCCATAACTTCAAACTTGATGATATCTGAATCAAAAAGAAAAAAGGATTTGTTTTAAAAACAAATCCTTTTTCTTTTACACTTTTGATTCATGTTCTATTTCCCAAAGTTTTTCAAAAAATGGTTGACCTTTAATCAAATTTTCACATAGTTGTACATGTTTGCTTGTCCAACCGTTTCTCGTTTCTTCATAGAGGTTTTGCCAAACTTCTTCAAATTGCATTTCTTGAATTTCGTGGTATTTCGAAGGATTCCACTCCGTATACCAATACCTTATCTCTGCCACATTTTTCGTTGATGCTAATTGATCTAACGCCATAAATAATAGCTGCTTTAACTGTCTTTCCTTTCGGGTCAAGCCTGCCATTTCAATTGGCGATGGAGATAAAATGTGATGTTCCTTATCCTTTATGATATCCTTATTATCAAAGGTATAAGGAATCGCTTCATGGCCATTCACCATCTCATAAACGAGTTGTTCTTGTCGAGGAATTAATCGACTTTTTCGAATTGGGATATTATAACCTATTGTGTCTACTGCAATAATCCCTTGACCATCTGTTACAACGAAGCAATAATCTTGCTGAATTCGTTCATGATTTTTACGAACATACGCTTTTTGGTAAACATCCATGAGTAGTTGTTGTGGTAGTTCCATTAAATCATTCTCAATGTAGTTAAACAAAGGAGACTCAATTTTTAGCAAAGGTACCTGGTCTAACAGTTCAACACTATCATCCTTGCGCCATTCATGGAAGTGGCAAACGTTGTAACCATTTTCTTCACCTTCAAACCAATTTACCCAAATATCATGAAGAAACAACATTTTTTACCCCTCACTTCAAAGCTGTTTGTCAACAGTATAGGCAGAAGGAGAAAGTTTTATTCCAAAATATTCATGTATTGTTAGAAAATACATATAAAATTAATCCTTTTCTGTGGATTCAAAAGGAAAATAAATACTTATCCAAACCATTACTAAACCGACTACGATTAAGTAACACTCGATTCTTTTACTAATAAATTGTAGAAATTCAATAAAAGTGTATCCTGTCGTAGTTAAATTCAAATATGCAATAGTAGTAATTCCACCGCAAACAGCCAGTCCAAACCCAACTAAAAATATAAATGCTCTACCCATCTGAATACCTTGCAATAGCTAATTTCAAACCAATCACCTGCTCGCCCCATACTCATATTACCAATCTATGGTACAAGCTCACAAAACATGACAATAACACTTATGCATAGTTTTATTTCAAAAAGAAAAAGCCAAGATGGCATCTTGGCTTTTTACTCATTAATTTTTGGATCAAGGGCATCACGTAAGCCGTCACCCACAAAGTTAAAACATAATACAGTAATTAAAATCATTAAGCCTGGAGCAGTTGGTACCCACCACTGATTAAGCATGATTGTAATACTTTGTGCACCTTGAAGCATATTCCCCCAACTTGGTGTTGGTGGCATAATACCTAATCCAAGGTAACTAAGAGCAGACTCAGCTAAAATTACTCCACCAACATTTAATGTTGCCGCAACAATGATTGGACCCATTGCGTTAGGTAGAATTTCCCTGAAGATTATCGTAAAACTCCTAGTTCCAATAGTTTTTGATGCTAAAACAAATTCACGGCCACGTAATGATAAAAACTCACCTCGTACCAATCTGGCAGTGGTTGTCCACCCTGTAAGTGCAAAAATGAGAATTAACTTGTCCACACCTGGGTTAAAAATTGTTACAAGTGTAATTAACAAGAAGATTTGTGGAATGGAAAGCATGATATCTACAAATCTCATGATCATTGCATCCACAATACCACCAAAATATCCTGCAATTGCACCTAGTGCTGTTCCAATCGTAATTGCACCAGCAACAGAAGCAAAGCCAACTAGTAATGAGATTCTTCCACCATACAATAATCGGGTTAAGAGATCTCGTCCAAATGTATCTGTACCTAGGAGATGTTCCTTACTAGGGTCTACTAGTCTTTTTAACAAATCCTGTTTATCTGGATCATGTGGTGTTAATAAAGGTGCAAATATTGATGATAAGATAATAAGAATTAAAAGCACTGCACCTATAACTGCAAGTTTATTTTTAAAGAACTTACGAATCATTATCTTCGTTAAAGTGTCAGCTTTTGAATTTAAACCTTGGAGTTCTATTTCGTTTCCTGATGCTAAATTAGGTTGTGCCATCCTTCTTCCCCCCTTCTAGTATTCAATTCTCGGATCAAAGATAGCGTATAAGATATCGGCTATAAGATTTCCTACTACTACTAATACGGAGGAAATTACAGTTATTGCCATAACAATTGGATAGTCACGTTGGAAAGCTGAATCAACAAATAATTTACCAAGACCTGGCCAACCAAATACAGATTCAACAATAACAGAACCACCGATGAAACTTGGTATCATAATACCAAAAATCGTTATTACCGGAATTAGACCATTTCGTAATCCATGTTTTGCAATAACTTTTCTTTCTTTAAAGCCTTTTGCTCTTGCAGTTCTCATATAGTCTTGGTTGACAACCTCAATCATACTTGAACGAGTATAGCGTGTTAAACTCGCCATATCTGCAGTAGCCAATACAAACGCTGGTAAGATTAAATGGTGAAAACGATCCCAAATGCTAAACGGAGCATTTAGAGTTTGAGTACCAGAAGCAGGGAACCACCCTAGATGAACAGAGAAAACCATAATTAAAATTAATCCGAACCAGAAATTTGGTATAGCAAGTCCTAAAAATGAGGATACAGTAACCGTATAGTCGATTTTAGAATATGGACGTACTGCAGAAATTACCCCAAACGGGACTGCAATAACAATTGCTAAAATCGTAGATACTCCCATCAACAGGAGGGTGTTCGGCAATCGATTCCAAATCAATTCGGAAACGTCTCTTCCCTTATTAATAACAGAATCTCCAAAGTCACCTTGAAGCATATTTCCTAACCACTTAAAATACTGGACATGGATTGGGTCATTAAATCCGTATTTCTCCATAACCAATGCTCTATCTGCTGCACTAATATTAGGATCCATCATTAGTGCAGTTGGGTCACCAGGTGCCATATGCATAATTGCAAATGAAATGATGGTAATTCCTAATAATAGGGGAATAGCCATTAATGTTCGTCGGATGATATAAGATACCATAGCTATTTCTCCTTCATAATTTAATAAATTCTCTATGTTTTATCTAGATACGTATATCCAGGAGTTTTCGGTTTCAAAAGAAAGAAGGAAGGGAAACTACCCTTCCCTCTTCAACTATCATTTTAACTAACTCATATTAGTTAGCTGGTTGTAACCACCATTTATGAGCATTATAGAATGGGTTTCTTGAATGGAACTCATAACCTTGTAATTCTTCCGGCATAGCACGGAATTCTTCAGGATAATACAAGAATGTGTAAGCTTGATCTTCTACAAGAATATTGTATAGTTCTTTGTGAATCTCTTTGTACTTCTCAATGTCAGTAGTTTGTCTTGCTTCTTCCATTAACTTGTCAGCTTCTGGATTACTATACCAAGTCATGTTTAAGCCTTCTTCAGCTTGTGAAGAGTGGAAGATATCATATTGGTCAGGGAATGTTGATAATGCCCAACCAAGAATCATAGCTTCATACTCCCAGTTTGGAGCTGAGATTTGCTCGATGAATGCAGACCATTCAACGATTTCAGGTTTTGCTTCTACACCAATTTCTTTAAATTGTTGTTGTAATACTACAGCGATATCTTCACGGATTTTGTTACCTTGGTTCGTTTTGATAGAGAATGACATTTCTTTACCATCTTTATCTACGATACCGTTTCCGTTCGTATCTTCCCATCCAGCTTCTTTAAGTAATGCTTTTGCTTTTTCTAAATCATACTCAAATTGTGGTACATCGTCATTGTAAGTCCACATTAATGGGCTGTCAGGAGCAGTAGCTGGTTGACCCGCGCCATTCATGATGCTTTCAACGATTGCTTCTTTGTTAACTGCATGTGTAAATGCTTGACGAACTTTCTTGTCTTTGAATCTTTCATCTTTTTGGTTGAAACCTAAGAATGTATAAGATAATGCTAAACCATTTTCAACTTTAGTACCTTCGATAGTTTTAACTGTGTCAACTTCAGTTCCAGGAACTGCGTTGTACATGTCGATTTCACCAGCTTGTAATGCAGCAACTAGTGCGTTAGCATCAGCTACATAACGTGTAGTGATTGAATCTAAGTGTGGACGACCATCAAAATAGTCATCAAATGCTTCAACTTTTACATACTCTCCATCTTTCCACTCAACAAATTTGAATGGACCAGTACCGATTGGGTTTTTAGTATTGAACTCATTCTCGTGTAATGTAGCAGGATCAACATCACCTAAGATATGTTCAGGTAGTACAGAATAGCTCAAAGTTGTTGGGTAGAAAGTTACGTCTACTTTGTTTAAAGTAAATTTAACAGTGTAATCGTCGATTTTTTCTACTTTTTCCATGCTTTCAAAGTTTGATTTACGCTCAGAAACTACGTCTGGGTTTTTCATTAACATGTAAGAGAATACAACATCATCAGCTGTCATTTCTTCTCCATCATGGAATTTAACACCTTTTTTAAGTTTTACAGTATACTCTAAACCGTCTTCTGAAGGAGTGATTTCTTCAGCTAGGTCATTTGTTACTTCTAAATCTAAGTTAACTGTTACTAATCCATTGTAAATGAATCCTTCAATATCACTTGAAGCTGTATCAGTTGAGAAATATGGGTTGAATAATGTTGGGCTACCAGCAGATCCAACAACTAAATCTCCACCATCAACTGGCTCATTGCTTGGTTCTTCTTTTGCTGGTTCTTCCTTAGCTGGTTCTTCTTCTTTTTGTGTGTCAGTGCCAGCTTCTTCGCCGCCACCGCTACAAGCTGCTAAGAAAAGTGACATTACAAGTGTTAGGACTAAAAATAGCCATAAGCTTTTTCTTAACTTCACGTTTGTTTCCCCCTATCATTTTGTTAGAATTTTTAGTTTTTACTGCTTAAATTGATCCCTATAGGTGGCATCTCCTCCCTTCAAAGAATCTATATATATTCTGTGCCGTCACTTTTACTCGTAAAGGTGACATGCAACAAAATGCCCTTGTTTTACTTCTTTAAATTCTGGTACCAACTGGCGACAAATATCTGTGGCTGCCGGACACCTTGTGTGGAATACACAACCACTTGGTGGATTTGAAGGGCTTGGAAGTTCCCCCTTTAACACTATACGTTCCCTTTTGATTGCCCCTGATTTTTTAGGGACTGGAACTGCAGATAATAATGCCTGCGTATATGGATGAAGTGGTTCAGCATATAAATCTTCTTTATTCGCTAATTCCATCATCTTACCAAGATACATAACTCCCACTCTATCACTTATATGTCTTACAACACTCAAATCATGAGAGATAAAGATATAAGTTAGACCAAATTCTTCTTGGAGGTCTTCCATTAAGTTAATTACCTGTGCTTGAATTGACACATCTAGCGCTGATACTGGTTCATCAGCGATTATCAATTCAGGGTTCAAAGCGAGCGCTCTTGCAATCCCAATTCTTTGGCGTTGTCCTCCTGAGAACTCATGCGGATACCTGTTAATGAATGAAGCATTCAATCCAACTGTTTCCATTAATTCTTTTACTTTTTCTTCCCGCTCTTTAGCGGTATATAGATTATGAGTGATTAATGGTTCTTTAATAATAGAGCGTAAAGACTTTCTTGGATTAAGGGTTGCAAAAGGATCTTGAAAGACCATTTGAATATCTCTTCGTACAGTCTTTCTTAATTCATTTTCAGACATATGGGTAATATCTTTCCCCTTAAAGATGATCTTCCCATCGGTTGGTTCATACAACCGGATAATTGTTCTACCAGTTGTTGATTTCCCACAACCTGATTCTCCAACTAGTCCAATTGTTTCACCTTTTTTTATCTGCAAACTTATTCCATCTACCGCTTTAACATTTCCAACATTTCGTTGTAGTAGACCAGCTTTAATCGGAAAGTATTTTTTTACATCTTGAAGTTCAAGGATGATTTCACTATTTTCTTTCGAAGTATCAACCTTATTTTCTACGTTTGTTGAAATCATGCTTTTGCCCCCTCGTCGTCATATAAGAAACAGCGAACTGCTCGATCATTCCCCATTTGTTTTAGCTGAGGCGCTTCTGCAAAACAGCGATCAAATGCTTTTGAGCAGCGTGGAGCAAACCTGCATCCCTTTGGCATATTTTCCGGTGATGGTACATTTCCTTCAATTGACTGTAGACGTTCTATCTCACCTTCTATTGTAGGAATAGAATTCATGAGTCCAACTGTGTAAGGGTGAAGCGGTTCATCAAACAAGTCATCTACAGGTGATTGTTCCACAACTTGGCCCCCATACATTACAACGATCTTATCTGCTACTTCTGATACAACACCCAAATCGTGAGTGATTAGTAGAATTGAAGTATCAAATTTGTGACTTAAGTCCTTCATTAAGTCGAGAATTTGAGCTTGTATTGTCACGTCTAGTGCTGTTGTAGGCTCATCCGCTATTAGAAGTTTCGGATTACAACTCATTGCAATCGCTATCATGACCCTTTGGCGCATACCACCTGATAGGCGGTGTGGGTAATCATTTATTAATTCCGCTGCCCTTGAGAAACCAACCATTTCTAACATTTCAATTGCCTTTTTTGTACTTTCAGCTTTCGACATTTTTTGGTGATACATTAGTACCTCCGTAATTTGTTCTCCAACTGTTAGTACTGGGTTAAGAGATGTCATTGGTTCTTGGAATATCATTGAAATATCATTCCCACGAACCTTGCACATTTCAGCTTCTGATAAATCAACCAGGTTCTTACCATCTAAAATGATTTCACCTTCAACAATTTTCCCAGCTGGACTTGGCACTAATTTCATAATTGATAATGATGTAATACTTTTACCAGATCCTGATTCACCTACAATAGCTAGGGTTTCACCTTTATTTATTTTCAAATCAACGCCATCTACGGCAGGTATTACAGTTTTCTTTTTGTAGAAGTAGGTTTTTAGATTTTTCACTTCTAGTAATGTAGCCATAAAAACGGTTCACCTTCCTTACCGGAACTAAAAAGCAAGTTCACTCATTATTCAAAATATAATATCTTTAGTGAAATATCAACCAAAAAATTCTAGCAATCTCTTATTTTACCACAGTAAAGCTTTTAAGTGTCAAATATATAGAAATTATCTGACAAAAGAATCAACTAAATTTTATTACAGAAAGATTACAAATACAAGTCAATTTTTTAAATTAAGTTAATATACATCTTTAACAGAAAAGTGACTATTCTCCTAATCTATTTAAAATTCTATTAAAACTATGTCGAAATTGCAAGATAATTTTTATTATTTTTATTACTTTTTAGTGTAACTGTTGATATTATTAGTTTTTTTAAAGTAATATCTAAAATACACCTTTCAAGAAAACAGGGGATTTTGTTTTATTAGTATAATTCTTTAGTGCTAAAAAGCGTTACATTAATGAAATATAAAAATAAAAAAAGATCCATCACATTTTGTGATAGATCTAGCTAACGATTTGATTTAGGATTTAGCGCATCCTTCAAACCTTCACCTATAAAATTTATAGATAAAATCGTTAATGTTATTGCCAAAGCAGGCGGAATCCATATCCATGTTTTATTTTGAAGTACATCCGGCTGATTTGCTACTGAAAGCATATTTCCCCAACTCGGAACATCCTGCGGGATACCAAAACCTAAAAAGCTTAGTCCTGTTTCAGCAACAATCATACCAGCGAATAAAAGAGTTGCTTGAACGATAATAGTTGAAAAGACGTTCGGTAATAAATGCTTTACAATAATTTTCGCTGAAGAACAACCTATTGATTGTGCTGCTAAAATATATTCATTCTCTTTTTCTGCAAGAACCTTACTTCTAACGATACGTGCAACTCCACCCCAACTTAGCAGACTAATTACACCAATAAGTACCCAAACCCCTGATACTTTTCCAATTAAAATGGTATTGATAACAATAACAAATACGATGAATGGGAAGTTCAGAACAAAATCAGTAAAACGCATTAACATATTATCGATTTTCCCACCAAAATACCCTGCTACTGATCCAATAAATGTACCAAATGTTACAATTAAAATCGTACAGGCAACCCCAACTGTTAAGGAGATTCTTCCACCGTATAAAAGACGTGTAAATACATCACGCCCTGCGTTGTCCGTACCTAGCCAATGTTCGCTAGATGGAGATAAATTCATCTTTCCGATATCTACCTTTGTTACATCTGCCGTTGTAATAAACGGGGCTAAAAAAGAAATAATAGCAACAAAGATTAAAAAGATTAAACTCACCATCGCAAGCTTGTTCTTTACAAATTTTTTCCGAGCAATGGCCCATGGAGATAGACTTTTACGAGGCTTTATGTTTGCTTTTAAGCTAGTATTTGTTGCTGTTTCCATAAAACCATTCCTCCTAATCTAAACGAATTCGCGGATCTACGATACCGTACAAGATATCTGCGATTAAATTCCCTACAAGTGTTAGAGTAGATAAAAGCATAGTTAATGACATTAAAACTGTATAATCACGTTGACTTACTGAGTTTAAAAATAGACTTCCTATACCAGGATAGGTAAATATAGTTTCTGTAATAATCGCCCCACCGATTAACGCTGCTAAATCAAAGCCAAAAAATGTTACAAGGGGAATGATTGAATTACGAAGAATGTGTTTGTTATAGATAGTAGATTCCTTTGTACCTTTTGCACGTGCTGTTCTTACAAAATCCTTACGGCTGTTTTCAATTACATCATTTCGTAAAAATTGTGTATAAGATGCTGTACTAAACGCACCAAGTACAAGAGCAGGTAAAAGAACATGATGTAAACGACTCATATAATATGCAAATGTTCCTTCCATTAATCCAACCTCTGAAGATCCACCTGATGGAAACCATCCTAATTGGAATGAGAAAACATAGATTGCTACAATTGCGGCAACAAATGAAGGAATCGCTAATGCAAAATAATTCCCTCCGCTAATTACATGGTCACCCACTGTATAGGGTTTTCTTCCGGAATACATTCCCATAAAGAATGCTAGAATATACGTAATGATAAGTGCAGCTACACCTAATAGAAGTGTATTTGGAAGACGTTCTGCAATTACATCGATAACTGGCATTTTATAGCGTGAAGATGTACCAAATTCTCCTTGTACGAAATCAGATATCCAACGAATATACTGAATATGAATAGGGTCGTTATAACCAAGTTTTTCCCTCATTTCCTCAATATACTGAGGATCCGTGTTTGTTGGATCAATTTCTCCGCTTAGTGAGTCCCCTGGCATTAGTTTCGCCAAAGTAAACACAACGATGGAGATAAGGAGCAAAACTGGAATCATACCGAGTATTCTTCGAAGAGCAAACTTTAACATGGTCGATTCTCCTTATCTAGTATTACTTTAAAGTAGTATCAGTGGGCGAATCGCCCACTGATAGAACCATCACATATTATTTACCGTCAGTAACATACCACTTATGGAAATCACTTAATCCAGGTGCAGAAACATGTACACCTTGAACACGTTTGTTCATGCCCCATAAATCATAATATTCTACGATTGGAATAATAGGTAATTGTTCGTTCCATAATTGCTGCCATTCAACATAAAGCTCTTTACGTTTTTCTTGGTCAGAACCAACGATTGAAACATCAAGCGCATCTTCTAGCAATTGGTCGTTCTTATCATCTGTCCAACGAGTGAAGTTCCAAATGGCATCTCTTCCCCATAATCCAGATGGATCTGGGTCAGTTCCAGTTCCCCAAGTACCGAAGTGAACTTCCATATCCTTATCGTCTTTTTCTAACATATCGTAATAAAGGGTACCGTCGATTAATGCCCCTTTTGCAAATTCTGTTTTAATCCCAACTTCATTCCATGCTTGAACAATATACTTCGCACGTGGTTCGAATGTTGGGTTACTACCTGCGTAGTGAGCAAATTGAATAGAGAATTGCTCTCCATTAGGATCTTCTCTAAAGCCGTCACCATCAACATCTTTGTAACCAGCTTCATCTAATAATGTTTTTGCTTTTTCTGGATCATACTCATAATGAGTTAAATCTTCTTTATCAGCTGCAATCCAGTGCGCACTTGGTACTGGAGTGTCCACTACTTCACCTAAACCATTAAAGAATCCTTTAATCCATTCTTCACGGTTAAGTGCATGTACCAATGCTTGGCGTAATTGTAAGTTTTGGAATTTTTCATTATCCATAACGTTTTGTTCTTTTTCTGCATCCCAGTGACCGAATTTAAATCCGATGTAAGAATAAGAAAGGCCTAATACTTTTTCAAGATTAACATTATCTAATGCCGCAACCTGCTCGTAGTTTGAAGCGTGTACAGACATTACATCTACTTCTCCAGATTGAAGTACACCTGAAGTTAATGCTGCGTCAATTACTTTTACAACAACAGTATCTAGATTTGGCTTACCTTGATAGTAATCATCAAAGCGCTCCATCTCTACGGATTCACCTTGAACAATGTTCTTCACTTTGAAAGGTCCAAGCCCTACTGGGTTTTGACGAACTTGTGGTGAAGAAGCCATATCTTTAACAGCTACACCTTCAAAATGCTTTTCAGGCATTGGATATGTCCAAAGATTTTCTAAGTTGTTAACACGTGCTTTGTCAAAAGTAATTTCGATATTGTAATCATCAATTACTTTAATACCAGAAATACTCTCTGCTTTTCCATCATGGAATTCAGGAGCACCAACAATGTCTTTTACGTTCACATAACGTGGACCTGTATAATCAGGGTGTGCAATTGTTTCTAATGCAAATACCCAGTCATTAACAGTAAGTTCTTCACCGTTATGCCATTTTACACCTTCTTTGAAAGTGAAAGTATAGTGTTGGTTATCTTCTGTTTCCCAGCTTGCAATTCCTGGAATGTAATTTAAGTTGTCATCAGTTTGAATTAAAGATTCATTAAAGAACTGAATAATTTCAGAATCTGAAGCTTCTTCATAGAATGCCCATTCTAATAAACCTTGGAATTCTCCACCTAACGCATATGTTACTTTGCCACCTTGTTGTGGTTCAGTTGTTTTTTCCGCAGATTCTTTTTCCTCACCAGATTTAGAATCATTACCTCCACATGCTGCTAAAAATAAAGACATTACTAGCAACAGGGAAATCACAGACAATAGTGATTTTTTCATCTTTGTTACCCCCGTTTTGTGTTTGTTTTTCATGTAAGTATGAACTAGAATTTTTCATTTATCACCCTACTCGTTGTAGAGGTGACACGCTACTCTATGTCCTGGTTTCACCTCCTTTAAAGCTGGTTTTACTGCTCGGCATTCATCAGTTGCAAAAGCACAACGCGGATGGAATGGACAGCCAGTTGGAGGATTTGCTGGGCTAGGTACATCACCTTCTAAGATGATGCGCTCCTTCTTTCTTCTAGGGTCTGGATATGGAATCGCTGAGATTAGAGCTTTTGTATAGGGATGCAATGGTTCTGCATATAATCCATTTTTATCTGCAATTTCTACGATTCCACCTAAGTACATAACTCCGATTCGATCACTCATATGTTTTACAACACTTAAATCGTGAGCGATAAATAAGAACGTTAAATCAAATTCTTCTTGCAGTTCCTTCAATAAATTTAATACTTGTGATTGAACAGAAACGTCTAAAGCTGATACTGGCTCGTCCGCAATAATTAATTTTGGTCGTAAAGCTAACGCTCGGGCTATTCCGATACGTTGTCTTTGTCCACCTGAGAACTCATGCGGATATTTATAGTACGCATCCTCCGGAAGACCAACCTTTTTTAATAGTTCGATAATTTCGGGTTTTAATTCCTTAGACGATTTCTTGTAATAGTTCTTTATTGGTTCTGCTACAACATCCCCTACCATTTGCTTTGGATTTAAAGAAGCATATGGATCTTGGAACACCATTTGAAAGTCTTGGCGTATCTTTCTTAATGTTGTTCCGGCTAGATTCGTTATATCTTTACCATCAAAAATGATTTTTCCATCTGTTGGTTTAGTTAATCGTAAAATAGTACGACCTGTTGTCGATTTTCCACAGCCTGATTCACCAACAAGACCTAACGTTTCACCCTTAAGTATCTCAAATGATACATCATCCACTGCTTTTACATTTCCTACAGTTCTCTTAAAAAACCCGCCTTTAATAGGGTAATAGGTTTTGAGATTCTGAACTTCGAGCAAAACTTCATCTTTTCTTTTTTTCATTGCCTGGTTCATTTCTTATTTCACCTCTTCCATTGGATAACTTGTTTTGTAAAGAAGACAAGATACCTCATGGCCGCTCGCTACCTCTGCCAACTTAGGTGTAATTCGTTTGCATTCGTCTGTTGCCACTGGACAGCGTTCAGCAAAACGACAACCAACCTTTGGCATGTTCTTCAGCGAAGGAACTATACCTTCAATTGAACCTAATGTTTCTTCAACTTCTTCCATTTTAGGAATGGAATCTAATAGCATTTTTGTATACGGATGCTTCGGATTATAGAACAGCGTGTCGACATCAGTTCGTTCCACAATCTTCCCAGCGTACATCACGATTACTTCATCGCACATTTCCGCAACAACACCTAAGTCGTGTGTAATTAAAATAACGGACATATCATTTTTTTCTTGAATCTCTTTTAATAGATCAAGGATTTGTGCTTGGACTGTAACATCCAATGCTGTAGTCGGCTCATCCGCAATCAATAATTTTGGTTGACATGCAATTGCCATGGCAATCATAACCCGTTGACGCATTCCGCCCGATAACTGGTGTGGGTACTCGTCCACAATTTTTTCCGGCCTAGATATTCCGACACTCTGTAACAAACTGATACATCTTTCACGTGCATCCTGCTTTGAAATATCAAAATGATTAAGTAAAACTTCTGCTAATTGAAAACCGATAGTAAAAACAGGATTTAACGCTGTCATTGGTTCCTGGAAAATCATTGAAACATCTTTCCCACGAATTTTATTCATTTCAGATTCTGATAGATTCTCAATATTATTTCCTTGGAAAACAACTTCTCCGTCTGTAATTTCTCCGACCCCTACAGGTAGTAGTTTCATAACAGACATTGACATAACGCTTTTACCGCAACCTGATTCCCCAACAATTCCGACAATTTGGCGCGATTTAACACTAAAAGAAACACCGTCGACAGCATGATAGATTTGACCATCAATGTTAAAGCCTGTTTTCAATCCCTTTACTTCTAGCAAAGGTGCTTCCGTTTTTGTCTGATGCATAAAAACACCCCAGATTCTTCTAGATTAGTCAAAATTATTATGTAAATAGAATTTTATTACTATAATATTATAATTGCAAGACAATTTTTTATAATCAGAGTCAAAATCGTCTAAAATGTTGCAAAATAAGGTTTTATAATAAATTATCTATCAACTCAAATTATTTCAATATATTATAAAAATATATTATATTAGAATTTTCAAAAAACCTGTCTATACAACTTGATTAGAATAGTAATTGAAAACATAGTTAAATAGACTTACAATTAACTCGAATCTTGTATAAAGGGAAGTGTTGCTTTGATTATTAAAAAAAGAACTATTCCATTTGAATTGCTGCTCCTAAGATCCATCCAAGCACGAATGAATCAAATTATAACGCTCGAAAAAGGTTATCATGGAGAAAAGATGTTTGACCAGAAACTAGAAAAGCTCTCCGTAGAATGCCTCATCATTAATGACCTCCTACTTGAAACGGCCAATACCCACTACTAAATCGATTCTCTCCTTGTATCTCCGCCTAAAATTCACATTTTTGAAGTGAAAAATTTTGAAGGAGATTTCCTGATTGAAGACAACCGAATGCGACTAATCTCTGGTAAGGAGATTAAAAATCCCCTCATTCACCTATCACGTACCGAATCTCTCTTTCGGCAATTGCTCTAACAGCTCGGTTATAACCAAAAAGTAGAGGCTCATCTTGTTTTTATTAACCCGGAATTTTACCTCTACGGAGCATCCCCCGACCTACCAATTATTTTTCCATCACAACTTGGACGATTTATGAATCAATTAAATTCACAGTTTTTCAAATTAGCAGGGAAACACCATGCACTAGCGGAGAAACTCATGGAATTGCATGTAAAAGATTCACCTTTTTCACTGCTGCCAGAGTATAGTTTTGATGGATTGACGAAGGGGATATTGTGTGAGGGGTGTGGTGAATTTGATTCAGGATTCACTACAACATTAACATGTAAGAAATGTGATTTTGTTGAAGATAAAGAAGCTGCAATCTTGCGGAGTACAGAGGAGTTCAGTTTACTTTTTCCACAAATGAAGATTACTTCAGGGATTATTTTCGAATGGTGTAAAATTATAAGATCAAGGGCTGTCATCCAAAGAGCACTTGCAAAATCCTATCAATCTTGCTCATCCAAAAAAGGGACATACTATATATAAAAAAATAAATAGTGCAATATGAGGAAAATAAGATAAGAGCTTTCCCTGTTTCTTTCAAAAGGGGACTCTTATCTTTTTTATTTTGTGGGGTTTATATTTGTATGATACGATTCCATTTTGAATCAAGGGTATTCTTTGACTTTTCCCTGTTTTATCCAATAGTACAGTCTTATGCGCTGCTGATACTTGGACTTTTTCCTACTTTATCCAAAACCGGTGGTTTATTCGCTTCTTATGCTTGGACCTTTTCCTGTTTTATCCATAACCCCTGTCATATCCGCAACTTATACTTGGACATTTCCCTGTTTTATCCAAAACTCCTAGTTTATTCGATACCTATGCTTGAACTTTTTCCCGTTTTTCCAAAAGTCACTTCTTATACGGAGCTATTTTTACCATTTTTTTAAAAGTGAGATCGTAACTACTATTACCAATACATTTTTTACACATATGATTAGATTAAAAACAAAATACCACCATCAAAGATACTCCTTCACAAATTCCTTCGAATCCACACCCAAGATTGCGTTCGTTTGAAGTTTGTTGGCTTCCAAATATTGCTTAACTAAGTAATATCCTGCACAATATCCGGCCATCTTGGGGCTGAATCCTTTTCCGTATAAGAGATCGTTGTGTTTTCGTTCTTTTATTTTTACAGATTGGTTCGGAAATATTAGTTGTTTGACTAGTTTTTGTAGCTGTACATCCGAGTAATATTTTGTCCACCCCGCTAGATTTTCTGCACCGCAATGCTCACGAACTGCATTTTCTGCAATACCCTCTAAGATCACGGTATCTAAAAAAGTTAAATCAGCTTCATCCTTTTTATATTTTTTTAGACGACAAACATGATTGTATTCATGTGTGAGGACTGCTTTGATTTCGTCATGAGAATTGTGCGGAGAGAAAAATAGAAATAATTTGTCCTTAAAGGCAAGCCCTGATTTCCCATTATATTCATTGTTGATCCTTGAGTTTGTTTTGTCTGCTGGAAAAATGAAAATTGGGACCTGCGGACCGTTCCATTTTTTTTGCAAGACACTATATTCTTTTTCTACCTTTCCCCATACGTTTTTAGGAAGGCTCTCAAGTATGTTTTCAGATACTGTTCTGTACATTCCGTGCATTTTTAGATACTCATAAATCTCACGTTCAGATGCTCTATTTGAAAAATAACTTTTTAATTTTTTACAAAGTTTAATTGGATTATCATGTGAATCCTTCAGCCATTGATCAGTGCGGATTACCCCACGTCACCACATCCTTTCTTACCTCTTTATCGTATTCGATTTACATAAAAAAAGAGCCAGACCATTTGGCCTGACTCCTTGGATTTATATGTTATTGATATTTCTTAAATAGAATAGTTGCGTTGTGACCACCGAAACCAAGTGAGTTACTTAAGGCAACATTTACTTCTTGTTTTCTTGCTTTGTTTGGTACATAGTCTAAGTCACATTCTGGATCTGGTGTTTCATAGTTAATCGTTGGTGGAATGATTCCTTCTTTAATTGCAAGTACTGAGAAGATCGCTTCCACACCACCAGCTGCTCCAAGCAAGTGACCTGTCATTGATTTGGTAGAGCTAATCGCTACTTTATATGCATGATCACCTAGTACTTCTTTAATTGCTGCAGTTTCAAACTTATCATTATAATCTGTGCTAGTTCCGTGTGCATTGATATAATCAATTTCACTTGGATTTAATCCTGCATCAGCAATGGCTTGGCGCATTGCGCGAGCTCCACCTTCACCACCTGGTGCTGGAGCCGTGATATGATAAGCATCTCCTGTTGCACCGTAGCCAACGATTTCTGCATAAATATTGGCTCCGCGTGCTAATGCATGTTCAAGTTCTTCAAGGACAAGAACTCCAGCTCCCTCACCCATTACAAATCCGTCTCGATTTTTATCAAATGGACGGCTTGCTGTTTTTGGATCTGGATTTAATGATACGGCTCTTGCTGAAACGAAACCGGCAAATGACATATTAGTTAATGGTGCTTCTGTTCCACCAGTGACCATAACGTCTGCATCTCCACGTTGAATTACCTTAAACGCATCACCGATTGAGTTCGTACCAGTCGCACATGCCGTAACTGTACATGTGTTAATTCCTTTTGCTCCAATTGCGATGGAAACTTGGCCAGCTGCCATGTCTGGAATCATCATTGGTACATAGAATGGACTTACACGACGATATCCTTTTTCTAAGAAAATTTTATGCTGTTCCTCATGAGTTTCCATTCCGCCAATTCCTGAACCAAGCCATACTCCAACGCGCTCAGCATTTTCTTCATTGATTGTTAAATTTGCATCCTTAACTGCCATGAATGAAGCAGCTATTGCATATTGTGTGAAGCGGTCCATACGACGTGCTTCCTTTTTGTCCATATAATTTTCCGGATTAAAATCCTTTAATTCCGCTGCTACCTTTGCAGGTAAGCCTTCGATTTGAACTCTTGTTAATGGACCGATACCTGAAACACCGTTTTTCGCGTTTTCCCACGTCGTTTTCACATCGTTACCTAACGGCGAAACCGTGCCTAATCCTGTTACTACTACACGCTTCTTTTCCATAATCTTTCTCCTTCCAGCCTATTTCAACATTTCTATCAATATTTTCGACTAATGATGTTCTAATCTGTTAGTTCTTTTTTAGCGACCCCATCTGATGCAAATGGCACCCCAAGTTAGTCCTCCACCAAACCCTACCATAACAATTACGTCATCATCCTTAATTTTTCCTGCTTCAATATCTTCAACAATTGAAATTGGGATAGATGCGGCAGATGTATTTCCGTATTTATTCACTGTTTTAGACATTTTTTCTACTGGTAGTTCAAGTCTTTCTCTTGAAGCCTCCATGATTCGAATGTTTGCTTGGTGTGGGATTAAATAATCAACATCTTCACGCTTTAATCCTGCTTTTTCAATTACATTTACACTTGATTCGCCCATTTGTCTTACTGCAAATTTGAAGACTTCGCGTCCATTCATAATAATGTGTTCATCTTGGTAAAGATGTTTTGAACCAGTTCCGTCTGCTCCTAATTCGAAAGAGAGGATTCCTCTTCCTTCAGAAACTTCACCTAGAACAACTGAACCTGCTCCATCTCCAAATAGTACAGCTGTATTTCTGTCGCTCCAGTCCACAATTTTAGATAGTTTTTCAACACCTACTACTAATACGTGCTTATAATCTCCATTTTCAATAAATTGTTTACCGGTAATGATTCCGTACATAAATCCTGCACATGCTGCACTAATATCCATTGCCGCTGCATTTTTTGCACCAAGACGTTCTTGAATCATACATGCAACTGACGGAAATGGATGGTCAGGCGTTACTGTAGCGACAATAATTAGGTCTAATGCATCCGCGGTGATACCTGAATCTTCTAAAGCTCTACGGGCTGCTTCATACGCCATATCAGAAGTATTTGTATCATCATCTGCAATTCTACGTTCTTCTATTCCTGTTCTTGTACGAATCCATTCATCTGATGTATCCAAAACTTTTTCGAGATCTTTATTTGTTACCACTCTATCTGGTACAAATCGATTGATTCCAATTATTCCTACACCCATACAAACATCTCCCTTTTATGAGAAAACATAATTTTTATCAAAAAAGCTTTTCCTATTCCGCGCTTTTCTTATTATCAATTATTATGACTTGGTACTAATTTTAATCCATTTTTTAATTGTTATCAACTCTTTGGTTTTATTTTTTGTTAGATTCCATATTAGCCTAGGGTTTTAAGTGATACTAGCCCATCTCATTTTTTGAGATGTATCATATGAATATAATAAAAATGTTTTGATGAAAACTTCTAATGTGAGTGGTGATAAAAATGAGTAATGAGAATGAAGAATTTGATTTAAAGGCAAAAAAGAGTGAGAGTGATTCTTCTTCAATGGATAAGTTTGATCGCCTCATGTTTGGTCCTCGTTCGGCAAAGAGAAATGAAAATGAACCTTCTGAGGCAAAATCCAATCAAAACCATGCTGATGGAGTAGATTTCAACCAATTAATGGGACAAATTAATGATATTATGACCTCAATTGACAAAATCAAACCAGCTTTAAAAGATCTTTCGCCACTACTTGATTATTTTCGTAAAAAATAAGAAGCTATCACTTGATGTGATAGCTTCTTCTATTTTGATGGAAGATCTCCTGATTCTACATATTGATTAATATAATCATTTAGTTCTGAAATAAAGTTTTCATCTACCTTCGGGCTAAAAACCCCCATTGAAATGACTCCATCCTGGATGTCAAACGAGAGGTTTCCTGAAGCAAGTTCACCTTTATTGAACTTTTCGGCAACTAATAAATAGAGTTGATCCACATGTTGAACAGTACTTGTATAGACGGTTTCTTTGCCCAGGTCAGATTGGTCCGAAACATAACCTATTGCATATAGGCCTTCTTCCTTCAGCCTTTCTATCACTGGGACATTGTAACCGTCCCCAGCAGGATATATAATATCGATACCCTCTGAGATCATATTCTCTGCAATCGAAATTGCCTTTTCGTCATCATCCCAGTTTTGAACATATCCTATTTCTACATCGGCTTCATCATTTTGAAATAAAACACCTTCATAAAACCCATTGATTTCCGGTTGCCATTCAAAAGCAGCAATAATTCCGATTTTATTTGTAGTCGTCATTTCACCTGCAACCATGCCACCGAAAAATCCCATTGCATGCCCTTCAAAGTTTAGGCTCGTCACATTCTCTTTTCTCGTATTCCCATTGAAAAAAACAAAATGCACATCAGGGTACTCGTCAGCGATATCATTAAAAATTGTAGTGTATTCACTACCATGACCAAATATTAAATTAACACCTTTATCAACATATTCATCTACAGCAGATCTAGTTGCAGCTTCTGTTGTAATTCCTTCTTTATAAAAAACATCAACCTCAAATTGAGATTTTATCTGTAAAAGCCCCTTATACCCCTTCGTACCCCATACTTGGTCATCAATTGTATCAGGTACAAGCAAACCTACTTTTTTGACCCCAGTATCTGCATCTGTTTGTCCACAGGATACAAGAAAACTTAACAGGATTAAGAGTGTCACCCACCTAAACCACTTTTGCATTCCTACAACTCCTTCAAAAACAAAAACAATATTCGTCCTCTATATATTTATTTTATTGTACTTTGTACTACTTGGAAAGCAAAAGAAGTATTAGCTGTCTATGTTTTGGTAGATATATTCCCTATGGTCATTCATTATTCGAATACATTCAGTAAAACTTTTATTAGCAAAATCGATAAAAGTAAACAAAAAATCTACGTTCTTTGTTCGTATTTTCCGATGTTCCCACAGACTATTTTTTATATTAATTTTTGAATACCAACCATCATCCAATTCATCTGCTAAAGAGTCAATTTCAACTCTGTTTATTTCATGTGCCGATACCAGGATAAGTTTGGTTTTTGAATCATTACAATAGTCGAATATGGATTGAAGTCTCTCCTCTTTTTCCTCATTTTGATTGGGATGGGTAGAACTACACCAAGGATAGATGACAGCATCTGTTTTATCGAACAAACCTTGGTTCAATGATGCCTTCGAATTCTCGAAAAAACGAAAATATGCATTACGCCCAATAAAGAGCAATTTATTCTCTTCCGGACTATTTTCCATCGGTTCAGCATCTATCCCAATGACATTGATTTCCTCGTCTAGCATCTTGCAACAGAGTCCATATCCTATAAAGGAGAAAGCATCGAATAGTAAAACCTTCTTCACTTGTAACATCCCCCATATATTATTAATCAAATGCGCCTTGGCGTATTTGCCGCCCGATTTTTTTCGAGCCTGCTCGAAAAACTTCCATTGAAAAATCGTGGCATCCGCCGGAGGCTAACTTTATTCAGCCATAGTTTGAACTCCCACAAAAGACTAACCCCTTACTCCTCATCCCCCCATTATATTAATAGGGACTTCTGCTGAATAAAGTTACAGTATCGTATGCGAAAGAGTAAATAAAAAGTCCCTATTCTTTATAGAAACTGGGACTTTTTATAATTCCTTTTCATTTTCTTTATAGAAGCTACCAATTGAGCGACTAAATGCATACGTATTTTCACTGATATGATAGCTTAACGTGACCATCTCGTTTCCACTTTGATATTTCTTACTGTGTATTTCAGGAGTGTATGTTCTTTCATTTGTGTTATGCCAAATTTTGATTGGGATACTTGGGATTACAAGATTATCTTTTGGTGCTAAATCTGCAATTTTAGATTCAACTTCTCTTTCCTCAAGGTGGTAAGCCTTCGCAACTTCTTTTAGCAGCTTTTTATAAAAAAATTTATTTTTTCTTTCATTCTCAATATGTGCAACTAAGTCAATGCATGGATTTAGGAAGGCCATAGATCGTATCTCCCCCTGCATCCTTTTACTTAACTGCATGGCAGTTAATGCTCCCATTCCTTCTGCAAGAATATGGATGCGTTTATTTAGGATTTCACGTTTCATCACGATGTGATACAACTGTATTGCTAATTTTATGGAGGCAGGATTTCCCCAGTTTGCACCATACAAGTTTGAATAAAATACAGTATATCCCTCATCCTTAAGGTATTCGAGAATTTGGGATCTTGCGTAGTTTTGTATCCAGAAGCTTGAGCTCTCTTCTACAAAATTCGTATTATCCCCAATGATTAATACAGCAAAGCCGTTTGGACGTTTTGGCAAATGAAGAGCAGACCACTCCGTGTCGAGCTTGAAAAATACTTTATTTTGAACCATTGCTCTCTTCTCCTACTCCTAATTTTCGTCCTTCATTATTAGTGTATGTTGTGGAATAAAAGATGAAAGGGGGAAATGCCTATAAATAACTTTTCTTAAAGATGACAAATGTGGTAAACTACTTAAAGATATAGTTAAATTTAATGAGGTGAAAACATTGCGTTATTTTTGGACTTTCTTTTGGACATTCCTCTTAATCCAAATGGCTTCATATGTTATTGGATCAATGCAGGCAGCTACATATTCATTCCAAACAGCTTCGATCGTTGCTGTGATCGTTACAGCCCTAATCATTATTTTAGGTTCTGTTCTTCCAAACGAGCCTGTAGAGGAACCTCATCATTAATTAAGAAAAGTGTAAGGCGCCTGCTTATCGGCGACAAGCATAAGACAAGCGCTGACAGAAGGTGCCTTTTACCTTCCGAAGCGATTGGCTTATGACCTCGAGCCGATGGCGCCTGAACTAGACAATGCAAAAAAAGACCCGAACGGGTCTTTTTTTGTTGTTTACGGCTTTCTTTTATATGACCATTTGCGGTTGTGGTTTGAGTTCTCCGGGAACGGGTCACCGGCATTTAATTTAACACTTTTAGGGTTCTTAACCATATCTCCTTGCTCTCCGATTTCTACATAAATCCCATTATTCGGTGCTTTTTGCCCTGCACGAAATTCATGACTTTGCCCCATCATAATCCTCCTTTTTGAATAGTATTACAAGATTACTATTCCCACTACCCTTTAAAATCATGAAAAAAAGCCCCAGTACCTAAAAAGGCTGAAGCTTCATTAAATTTCCTTATTCCATAATTGCTTTTAATACTGCTTTTTGAACGTGGAGACGATTTCCCGCTTGTTCGAATACAACTGATTGTGGTCCATCAATCACATCGGCCGTAACTTCTTCACCACGATGAGCTGGTAAACAGTGCATGAACATGTAGTCTTCATTAGCAGCACTTACAAGCTCTGAATTAACTTGATATGGCATAAACGCCTTAAGTCTTTCTTGCTGTTCCTTTTCTTGCCCCATGCTAGCCCATACATCTGTGTAAATATAATCGGCACCTTCTAGGCCACAGACTGGATCATGGCTAACCTCAATAACTGCATGTGTTTCCTTTGCAATTTCTTTTGCCTTCTCTACGATAAAAGCCTTCGGAGCATAATTAGGCGGACAAACAACCGTACAGTCCAATCCAACCTTTGCCGAAGCAATCATTAGCGAATGAGCAACATTATTGCCATCCCCAACATAGACAAGTTTGCTTCCTTTGAAGATTTTCTTTTTTTCATAAATCGTGAGTAAGTCGGCTAATGCTTGGCATGGGTGATAATCTTCTGTTAAACCGTTAATGACTGGAATATTTGCGAATTTAGCGAGTTCCTCAATTTTTTCATGTTCAAATGTGCGGATCATGATTGCATCTACATATTCAGATAGGACCATTGCTGTGTCAGCAATTGATTCTCCTCTACCTAACTGCATATCATTGCTATTTAGGTAGATTGCATTTCCCCCAAGCTGAAGCATGCCTGCCTCAAATGATACTCTTGTACGGGTTGAATGCTTTTCAAAGATCATCGCTAAGGTTTTTCCTTTTAAATACGGTGTGTCTTCCCCATTTTTATGCTTTTGTTTTATTTCAATAGCTGTATCCAACAAATTGATAATTTCTTCACCCGTTAAATCAAGGAGAGTGAGTAGATCCTTTCCCTTTAGAACGTTTTTAGCATTATATTTAGTAGCAGTTGTCATTTGCTAATCACTTCTTTCTGGTTATTAAATGTATTTCTTCGTTCTTGAATCGACATTACGGAAAAATGCGATACCCGGAACGCTTTTAAGAATGCGTGTAATGTTTCAATTTCAGTGAATACATGAATTCGTTTTTGACTTGCCTCTAACTTATTCTTTTTTGCACTTTTCTCACCTGTAAGGCTTACAAATGCTAAAGCTTTTTCACTCTTACACCATTCTGAAATGTCGTTAGCAACATACGTTTTTAGTCCCATTTCCTTAGCTATTTGGTTCACTTCTTCAGGAATATAATCCGCATCAAAGACAATTTCATCAGCGCCTTTTTTTGAATTGATGTAGCTGTGGAAAACTTTTGTTAGTGCTTCATCAATTGTTGCAGCAATGCTGATTCCTTCACCGGTAGATTTCATTTCAGGTCCTACTGTCGGATCACCGAGTAGTTTATATGTTGAGAAAACTGGATATTTCACTGTATAGAACGGTAAATCACGTAATAATCCACTTTCTGAAGTTACTTCTTGTAGTGATCTACCAAGCACAAGTTTTGACGCTAGTTGAGCCATTGGAATCCCTGTAATTTTGCTAATAACTGGTACCGTACGGCTTGCTCTTGGGTTCACTTCGAGTACATAAATTTGATTGTTACTGATTACGAATTGTATGTTCATAATACCTTTAAAGTCTAATTCACGAACAATCTTAGTAGCATAGGTTTCAACCGTTTTCTTGTTATCTTCTGTTAAAGAAACTGCAGGCATTATTGCATGACTGTCACCAGAGTGAACTCCTGCTTTTTCAATGTGTTCAACAATGGTTGGAATTAAAATCTCGTCGCCATCAGAAAGCAAATCAACTTCGATTTCTAATCCAGGTACATATGCATCAATCAGAAGTGGATACGTATCCTTTGTTATGTCTTTTAAAAATAATACAAGCTCGTCCTCATCAGTTATTACGAGCATTCCCTTGCCGCCAATAACATACGAAGGACGGATTAAGACAGGATAACCTATCACCTTAGCCTTTTCCACTAATTCCTCCGCATTAACGGCAATCTCACCAGGAATATGCGGAATATTCGTTTTTTCTAAAAGCTGATAAAAACGGTCACGGTCCTCAAGCTGGTCAATAATATCGTGTGTGATTCCAACAATTGAAATACCTGCAGCTTCTAATCCTTGGGCAAGATTAATCGCGGTTTGACCACCAAATTGAACCATTACTTGATCCACTTTTTCTGCTTCAATTACATTTAATACATGTTCAAGAGTTAAGGGTTCAAAAAATAATTTGTCAGCAATCTCATAATCGGTACTTACAGTTTCAGGATTGTTATTCATCAAAATGGTTTCGTAACCCTCGTCTTGTAGCGCAAATATCCCATGAACTGAGCTATAGTCAAACTCAATGCCTTGACCGATTCGAATAGGTCCAGAGCCAAGAATTAATACCTTTTGCTTTTCGGAAACGCCCAGCTCATTTTCACCAAAATAACTTGAATAATAATAAGCAGTTTGTGCAGCAAACTCTCCTGCACAGGTATCCACGCATTTGTAACTTGGAATAATGCCAAGTTCTTTTCGTTTTGCACGAACAATCGATTCCTCTTCATGACAAAGGAACGCAATATGCTGATCGGAGTACCCTTTTTCCTTTACGTTTTGCATAAATTCTACAGTAAAATCATTAAGTGCAGTTTGTTGAATTTTTTCTTCAGTGTCTACTAAGACCTTGAACGTCTCTAGGAAAAATAGATCTATTTTTGAAATCGAATGAAGTTCCCCGACAGTTGTTCCTCTTCTTAACAATTCTAGAACAGCAAAGAAACGATTTTCACTTCCATTTTCAACAAGTTGGAGGAGTTCCTCACCAGATTTATTTACAATTGCAGGTAAACGAAGGCTTTTATTATCGCCTTCTAACGAATGTACAGCTTTTTGAATGGCACTTTCTAGATTTCGGTCAATGGCCATTACCTCACCCGTTGCTTTCATTTGAGTTCCAAGCGTAGTAGGAACATCTGTAAACTTATCAAATGGAAAGCGTGGGAATTTAACAACAACATAATCTAACGCTGGTTCAAAGCTAGCGAATGTTTTTCCTGTAACCGGGTTTACTAATTCATCTAATGTATATCCTACCGCAAGCTTTGCGGCCATTTTTGCGATTGGATATCCAGTTGCTTTTGAAGCTAGTGCTGAAGAACGACTAACTCGTGGATTTACTTCAATTAGATAATAATTCTTACTAAATGGATCCAAAGCAAATTGAATGTTACAGCCGCCAATAATACCTAAAGCAGAAATAATCTTAATAGATGCAGCTCGTAGCATTTGATATTCTTCATCTGTTAGTGTTTGTGATGGTGCCACAACGATTGAATCACCAGTATGGACTCCAACGGGATCAATATTTTCCATGTTACAGATAGTAATGCAGGTTCCCTTTTTGTCCCTCATTACCTCATATTCAATCTCTTTATATCCAGCAATACTTTTTTCAATCAAACATTGAGTAATTGGGCTTTCGGATAAGCCATTTTTCGTTAGTTCTTCTAATTGTTGCAGTTCATGCGCAATGCCTCCTCCTGTTCCCCCCAATGTGTAAGCTGGACGAACAATGACAGGAAATCCAACCTTTTCTGCAAAAGTTTTCGCTTCTTCAACTGTTGTTACAATTTCGCTATCCGGTACTGGCTCATTTAGTTCATTCATTAAGCTTCGAAAGGCCTCACGGTCCTCTCCCTTTTTGATGGATTCAATATGAGTACCAAGTACTTTCACATTATACTTATCTAAAATACCTGCTTCACTTAAACTAAAAGCTAGGTTGAGACCTGTCTGACCACCAAGTGTTGCGAGTAAACCGTCTGGACGTTCCTTTGCAATGATTTTTTCAAGGCTTTCAACAGTTAATGGTTCAAAATATACTGTGTCTGCATTGACTTCATCTGTCATAATGGTTGCTGGATTATTATTTACTAAGATGACTTTATAGCCTTCTTCACGTAGAGCTCTGCACCCCTGTGTCCCAGAATAATCAAATTCTGCTGCTTGCCCGATTACAATGGGTCCAGAGCCAATTACTAATATAGATTGTATTGAATGATCCTTAGGCATATATCTCTTCTCTCCTAACAGTACAGTTGTTGGCTATAAATTCATCAAAAACCCAACTGCTTTCAGCTGGTCCTGGGTGTGCTTCCGGATGAAATTGAACAGTTAATATTGGAAGCGTTGAATGCGTTAATCCTTCTACTGACTTGTCATTGCAATTTATAAAGCGCGCTTTCAGTTTTGTTTCACTCAAACTGTCTTCATCAACTACATAACTATGGTTTTGTGAGGTAATATAAACTTTATCATTACGCAAATCTACCACTGGTTGATTTGCACCTCTATGGCCAAATTTCAACTTCTTTGTATCTCCACCAAGGCTTAAGGCAACAAGCTGATGTCCTAAGCAAATGGCTAGTGTTGGAAAGTATTCGATCATCTGCTTAATTGTCGGGAGATGTTCAGCTAGAGCCTTTGGATCTCCAGGACCATTTGACAAGACAATACCATTTGGTTGAAGTTGTTTGACCTTTTCAAAAGATGTGGTATAAGGAACTACAGTTACCGTACATCCCTTTGACAAAAGAGATTGTAAGATCGATCTCTTATACCCGAAATCAACTAATACAATGTGGTTATCTCCTGTACCAAATGTTTGCCACTCCTTACTTGATACTTCTCCCACAGGATTAGCAGTAACAGACATGGCCGGTACATCAAACGAAGGAGAATCACTTATTACAGCCTGCATTGTTCCTTCAGTTCTAATTCTCTTTACAATTGCACGAGTATCAACATGGGATAGCAATGGTATATTCCATTTCTCAAGATACTGTTTTAAGGAATACTTTGCATTATAGTGAGAATAAGAATCCTTTGTTTCATATACAATGACTCCAGCCACGTGAGGTTCTTTACTTTCAAAATCGAATTCATTTATTCCGTAGTTTCCGATTAATGGGTATGTGAAAACAATGATTTGATTTTTATAAGAAGGATCCGTTAACACTTCCTGATACCCAGTCATCCCAGTATAAAATACGATTTCACCGTTCGTTACAGCCTTTTCAGAAGCTTGCGATAACGTTCCTTCAAAGCTTTCACCATTTTCTAAATGCAGATATCCCTTCATTGTTTCACCTCGTATTTTTATTTAGGTAGACGTATTTTTATGCAAACATATTCAAAAAAAATTCGATTGTATAAGCTGGTAGTTAGATAGATTCCTAACTACCAGCATCAATCCTAGGCAATATGTACTGCCACAAGTGTTTCTTTAATCATCTTAACTGCTTCATCGATTTCTTCGTAAGTAACAGTTAATGGTGGTAATAAGCGAATGACATTCGGGCCAGCTGGCAGAGTTAAAAGACCATTTTTTCGAAGTGCTGTAATTGTAGCTGCTACCTCTTCCTTACAAGCAATCCCTACAATTAATCCACTACCACGAATCTCTGTAACTAAGTCCTGATCTGAAAGTGCTGTGGTAAGCTCATTTTGTAAATAAGCCCCTTTTTTCTCAACTTCTTCTAAAAACTCATCCTGAAAAATAATCGATAGGGTGGCTTTAGCAGAAGCTAATGAAATCGGGTTTCCACCGAAAGTTGACCCATGTGAACCAGGGCCAAATGCATCCTTCAGTTTTTCCTTACCAAGCATAGCACCAATGGGTAGGCCGCTTCCTAAACCTTTTGCTAACGTAATAATGTCTGGTGTAAGGTTGAAATGCTGATGAGCAAAGGCCTTTCCAGTACGACCAATTCCTGTTTGAACTTCATCTATAATAAATAGGGAACCATGTTTTGCACAAAGTTCTTCAATCTTTTTAAGGAACTCTTCTGTTCCAGGGACCACTCCACCTTCACCCTGCACAACTTCTACCATAACCGCTGCAACTTTATCATCCATTTCGCGCTCTAACGTGTCACAGTCATTGTATGGAAGATAGACAAATTCCTGCAAAAGAGGGCCAAATCCTGTATGAATTTTTTCCTGTCCAGTAGCAGCCATAGTTCCAAATGTTCTTCCATGGAAGGATTGTTTAAATGTAATGACTTTTGATTTTTGTGTGTATTTACGAGCAAGTTTTAAAGCTGCTTCATTTGCTTCAGCTCCACTATTACAATAGAAAACGGCATCAAGCTCTGAATTTGATACTAGCTTTTCAGCCACTTCTTGTTGAATATCTGACTTAAACAAATTTGATACATGCCAATATTTCTGCAGCTGCTCTTCTACTGCTTTCATAACCTTAGGGTGGCGATGTCCTAGATTACAAACTGCGA
This sequence comes from Ferdinandcohnia sp. SAFN-114, assembly GCF_059415045.1. NCBI lineage: Bacteria > Bacillati > Bacillota > Bacilli > Caryophanales > Bacillaceae > Ferdinandcohnia > Ferdinandcohnia sp. SAFN-114. The sequence continues at coordinate 40,627 of NZ_JBPFDQ010000030.1, forward strand.
TTCCGGAAACGAAATCCAAGTATTTTTTTCCTTTATTGTCTACAATGATTGCACCTTCTGCAGATTCAACCGTTAAATCCCATCTTGCATAGGTTGGAAATAGTGCATCCATTATACCACCTCTAGTTCTTTTACAATTTTTGTTCCTTTTAACATTCCATCTACGGATAATAAAGAGCTTTTCCCGTTAATAATCGTTATTTCATTAAGTCCCCCATCATTCAAAGCTGAGAGGGCTGCTTTTACTTTTGGAATCATTCCCCCGTAGATCGTCCCTTCATCGATGAGGGATAAAACTGAATCTGTTGTAAGCGATGGTAAGACTTCACCGTCTTTTTTAATTCCATCTACATCCGTTACGAATAATAAATGTTTTGCCTGAAGGGCTATGGCAACACTTGCTGCAGCAGTGTCAGCATTGATATTGAATTTGCTAAAGTCCTCATCAATCCCAATTGGAGAAATTACCGGAACATAATTTTGAGAAATTAGAAACTCCAGGAATGAAACATTAACATCTACAATTTCGCCAACATACCCCAATTTTTCAAGGTCCACAGGCTTCACTTTTATTAGTTCTGCATCACAGCCAGATAACCCAACTGCTGGGATACCAGCCTTCCCAAGCTCAACTACAACCTTTTTATTAACCGTTCCTGATAATACCATTTCAACAACATTAAGGACCTCTTTTGTTGTTTTCCTTAACCCGTTAACAAATTCGCTTTTTAAGTTCAGTGAGGCGAGGGTCTGAGCTATTTCTGGCCCGCCACCATGCACAACAACTACATTATAGCCACTGTTTTTTAATTCTTTAATACTATTAAAAAATGAGTCTGATAACTCACTGAGTATACTACCTCCACATTTGATAACAATTGTCTCCATTTCAAGTCTCCTTATGTTCGGTAGCTTGCATTTATCTTGACATAATCATAGGTTAAATCACAGCCCCATGCCGTACCAGTACCTTTTCCTAAATGGAGGTCAACGTGTATAACAATATCAGTACCTTCAAGATATTCTTTTGCAAGCTCTTCTGAGAAAGTCAACGGCTGACTTCCTTGTAGCATTTGGATTGTTCCAATTGAAATATCTACATTATCAGGATTCACAGTAGCTGTACTGTGACCTATCGCTCCAATAATTCTTCCCCAGTTCGCATCTGCTCCGTAGATTGCTGTTTTAACAAGGTTTGAACCGACAATCTTTTTAGCAATAATACGTGCATCCACATCAGATACAGCTCCCGTTACATTCACTTCGACCAGTTTTGTAGCTCCTTCTCCATCCTTTGCAATTTGCTTTGCAAGATCTTCGAAAGTGGATTGAAGTGCAGAAACAAATGAATCCCATTCAGGATGTTCTTGTGTAAGTAGATCATTTTCCGCCAAACCACTGGCCATTACCAAAACCATATCATTTGTTGAGGTCTCTCCATCGACTGTGATTTGGTTAAAGGTCACATCTGTCACTGTTTTGATTGCAGCTTGTAGGGAGTTTGAATCAATATTAGCATCAGTTGTTACAAAACCTAGCATCGTTGCCATGTTTGGATGAATCATTCCAGAACCTTTTGCTGCTCCACCAATTGAAATCGTCTTTCCATCAATTGTTGTTTGGTAACATGCTTTTTTCATAACTAAATCTGTTGTTAAAATAGCCGTTTGGAAGCTTTCAGCTGCTTCTACTGTATCAGTTGGCTGAAGTTGTTTAATGCCTGCTTTTATTTTATCCATCGGTAATAGTTCCCCGATGACACCCGTTGAAGCAACTGCAACTAAATGATCTTCAATACCAAACTGAGCTGCAGATTCAGCTCTCATTTCGTATGCATCTAACAAACCTTGCTCACCAGTACATGCATTAGCACATGCACTATTGATCACAACAGCCTGTAATTTGTTCTCTACGGCAATACTCTCTTTCGTAACCTTTAAAGGAGGGGCTTGAAAATGACTTTGCGTATATACAGCGGCACAGTTAGCCGGAACATCACAAACAATCGCTCCTAAGTCTTTCTTTTTATAACGTAATCCGGCATGGACTCCTGCTGTTTTAAAACCTTTTGGGGTTACAACAGTTCCCTCTTCCAATTTTATTATTTGAATCTCCTTCATATCTATCATGCAAAGTCACTCCTTATCTATCAATCATAATTCTATTATGGGAATAGAGGGACATAGTGTAATCCCGTATTTTCTTCTAAACCTAACATTATATTTGCATTTTGGATGGCCTGACCAGCAGCCCCTTTAACTAAATTATCGATGACTGACACAACGGTAATTCGATTTGTTCGCTCATCTAATGCAAGGCCAATATCACAATAATTCGTTCCATAAACCTCTTTTGTGGCAGGAAATGCGCCTTTTTCTCGGATTCTTACAAATGGAGCATCTTGATAGCTTTCCTTATAAAGTTCATAAAGTTGGTCCATTGTAAATGTCTCTACTGCACGATTGATATACATCGTTGACATAATTCCCCTGGTCATTGGAACCAAATGTGTACTAAACGTCACGTATGGGATTGAATCGTCCCACCCTTGTATCACCTGTTCAATTTCCGGAATATGTTGATGTTGATTTACCTTATAAATTGAAAAGTTATCATTGCTTTCAGAGAAATGCGTAGTTCTAGAAGGGCTCTTTCCAGCTCCGGATATTCCTGATTTAGCATCGATCACAATTGATTTTTCATCTATTAGTTTATGTTTCACTAACGGAGCTAAACCAAGCACTGTTGCAGTGGGATAGCACCCAGGATTGGATATAAAACTACTACTCTTAATTTCTTCTTTATTCCATTCAGGAAGACCATATGTAGCTTTGTCTAGGTCTGCTTGTAGGGCGCTTGGCTTTTTATACCATTGTTCATAGGCACTAGGATTTTTTAAACGATAATCCCCAGATAGATCAATAATCTTCACATTTTCTTTCAATAGTTCAGGTACAATCGTGGTTGATACCCCTGATGGTGTAGAAAGAAATACAACATCAACTTCATTTGCAATCTTAGGAATATCAATATCTTCTAAAGAATGATTTACCAGATTAGTAACATGGGGGTAGACCTCTGAAAGCTTCATCCCTGTTTGAGACGAAGTGTGAACAGAATGAACGTCTATAGTTGGGTGGTTTGTCAATAGTCTTAATAATTCAATTCCGCCATAACCAGTAACCCCTATAATTGCCGCTTTCAATATATCCACCTCATTGTTTTTAGTTACAAATTAAATTTTGAAATATGTTTCATTATAAGTCCGTATAAAAATAAAATCAATTGTATTTTTATAAATAATTCAGTTTTTTTATACAAAAAAAACACCAGTAGTCGATGGTTTTATAATTACCCTCCACTTACTGGTGGAATCAACGCCACTGTATCTCCTGCTTTTACAACGTCCTTATCTCCTGCATACTCTTCGTTAATTGCAAACATAATTTGGTCAAGGTTTATTATACCATGGTCGTTCGAAAGCTTTTCTTTCAAATCTGTTACAGTTAGCTCATTTTCATGTAAAATTATTCTATCTGTTCCTGCCATTTCCTGTAAATGAGCAAAGAATAAAACAGTTATCATTTTAGATCCTCCTCTTCTGGTCGACCGGTTAGATATTGTTTTGTCTCTAATTGATTGCCTATCCACATTTCTCCATCTTCCCAATGCTCCTTTTTCCAAATGGGAACAATCTGTTTAATCCTTTCGATTGCATACTCGTTTGCAGCGTAGGCATCCTTACGATGTGGTGTGGAGACTGCGATGACAACAGCAGCTTCTGATATATCCAATCGACCAATTCGGTGAATAATGGCAGTTTTAGCTTCTGGCCATTTTTCAGCTATTTCCTCACCAATTTGAGCAAGCTTTTTTTCTGCCATTGAAACATATGCATCATATTCTAAATAGAGGGTCCGTTTCCCCTTCGTGAATTCGCGGACTGTGCCGATAAAAGTAGTAACAGCACCGGCCTCACGTCTAACGACTTTATTCGTAACTTCTTCAACATTGATAGGTTCTTTCGTAATTTTATATAATGTATTAGTCATTGATTTACCTCCCTCAATCCAAATACGCATAGGCGTATTTGCGCACAGATTTTTAACGCCACACGATGCGGGTCAAAAAAAAGTTGCCATAGGACGTGGCGTTCTTAGTCCTTTATCTTATTCTCGTAAACTTTTTATAAAAAATCTGTTGCATCCGCCGGAGACATTTAACTTCATTCTACTCAGGATTGCTCCTTTAAACTTCATTACTACATTTATCCTTTTTGAATAAAGTTAAATATCCATTCTAAATAAATTTCTTCATCTTTTATATGAAAAAGAGGAAAATTAGATTCGATTGGAATCCAAGAAATAACTGCTACTATGTTTGTTAATGAAGTTAGCAACTCCTTGTCCGCGTCATTCCTAATCAGAACAATTTTGGGATAATCGGCTAATTTAAACCCCTCAATTAATACCATATCATTTTCAAAAAAAGCATACAGCTGAATGAGTTTTTCTAAAGTCCAGCCGGAAGTCTTTGCTTCTAGCTGAAGACTTCCACCGCCTTCAACAATAGTTGCAGATGCACCTGCTTTAAAGTGTCTCGAAGAATCTTTTTCTTTATTAAGTCCCTTCAGAATGCTTGTATGTCCATGATGTTTAATTGTTGCAATCCTAACCCCAAGTTCTGTGCCTCTTTTTAAAATTTTTTCAACTAACGTTGTTTTTCCACTGTTTTGATATCCAACGATTTGTAAAAGTGGAAACCTTATTTCCAAGGCCACATACTTCCTTCCTGATCTTCCAGTAATAACACATCCACTTCGTCGCCTTTTCCAAACCCGCGTGTTCCACCGGGTAACACCATTAATGCGTTCGCCCCAGCAAGCGAGGAAACTACATTCGATTTATCAAGCCCACTAGGCGTCACCAAAATTTTGCCATCAGAGAAGCTAATTCTACTCCGTACAAACCTTGTAAATGGGTTTGGTTTTGGAAAGTCAGCATTGAGTTCAGCTTGTATTTTTAATAGATGTGGATGATTCGAATATAATCTTGTTCGCACCACTGGTCTGACTAATAGTTCGAAGCCAACATAACAGGCAGAAGGATTGCCAGATAAGCCAAACAATAGCTTGCCATTTAGTTGAGCAACCGTTGTGACACTACCAGGCCTCATTGCAATCTTATTAAATAATACTTCTGCACCTAATTTTTCATAAATTGCGGGTAGATAATCATAATCCCCAACTGAAACTCCACCCGTTGTAATGAGAATATCAACTTCATCTAATGCGTTTTTGATTGCATCATAGCAAAGGTCAAAATCATCCGAAAGTTTACCGAAATAGTTGGGCTTTGCCCCTACTCTTTCAATTTGTGCACTGACCATATAAGAATTGCTGTTACGAATTTTCCCAGGTAGTAATCCTTCATTAACATCAAGCAACTCTGTTCCTGTAGCGTAAATGCCGATTACAGGTTTCTTTGCCACTTCAACTTGATGATAGCCAAAGGTTGCTAAAAGTGCTTTTACTCCAGGGTTAATGAATATTCCTTTTTCGACTAGGACAGAATCTTTTTTTGTATCTTCACCTTGAAATGAAACATTATCTCCGGATTTAAAAGGTCTTTTAATCGACATGTATTTTTTGCCATTACGTTCGTATTCATTTGTCAATTCCAGCATCACAACCGCATCGCATTCGGCTGGCATTTGCGCCCCTGTCATGATTCGAACTGTTTGAAAAGCATCTACCTTTTTCGTAGCAATTGAACCTGCTCCAATTTCTTCTATTACTTCAAATTCAATTGGATGGTCCTGTCTGGCGTCTATTGTATCCGCTGACCTTAAAGCAAAGCCATCATATGGGGAACGATTGAAATGAGGGACATCGTGATCAGCAATTAAATCCTCTGCTAAAAATCGTCCATAACTGGCCTCTATCGGTACTAATTCTTTTGTACCTGTACCCGCAAATTCCATTACACGAGATACCGCTTCTGGAACCGGTATCGGTGTTCGTTTTTCAACCATGTTATCCACTCGCTTCTTTTATCTACTTTTTTCCTATTGTAGTATATTTAAACAAAAACCACTACTTTCTTGCAGTGATGTCATTAAGTTGAATGATTCCTTCTTCTAATTTATCATCAACAACTTTAGCATCTATAATATGTTGAACAATTAAATGATTAGCATTATCAAATAGCTCTTTTGTATTTGATATTTCATTCATTACATCTTGTGAAAACTCCTTTTGTTCCTCGATTGTGTCCAAGACCAAGTGAACTTCTTGTTGCACAGACTGAATCACTGTCATAATGTAATTAAATCTTTCGGTTGTATTTATACTTACATCAACCCCTAAATGAACAAGACTTGTACTGTGTGTAGTCGATTGTAAGGATTCATTGATTTCTTTCTGAATCGCCTTTGTGAGTGAACTAATATGCTCCGTACTAACTGCCGTACTCTCTGCTAATTTTCTAACCTCTGCAGCCACAACTGAAAATCCTTTCCCCTGCTCACCTGCCCTAGCAGCTTCAATTGAGGCATTTAATGCTAATAAATTAGTCTGATCTGCAATCTCTTTAATGACTCCAACAATATCCTCGATTTCCCTTGAGCGGCTATTAAGATGATTCATTTTTTCAGATGTATCATTTAATTGGCTTCCAAGCTTTTTCATGATTGATTCAACCTCTAATACTTCGTTCTTTCCTTCCGTTGATTTTGTAACCATATCACTTGCTGCTGATAGTAAGGATTGACCATTTTTATATAATTTCGTTGAATTTTGAAAGGATAAGAGACTTAACTCTTCCACTCTATCGAATTTAGACTTTATTTTTGCTACGAGTTCACCTAAAACATGATGCTGTCCATTAACATGCTCATGCTGTTCAATTGTCGCCACAAGCTCTTCGTAAAAATGTTTAATAAACGTAGCAGTGCTTTCATTTTGCCGATCTCTTTCATTTATTAATTCTTCTAATTCTCTTTTTAGTTGGATATTTTCTTTTTCGAGATCTTCTATATATTGTTTACGAATAAACATTTACCCCAACTCCTTGCAGCCATCTTAATATAGCTTAATACTATCAAACTTGTCCCATTTGTATTTGTGATTTCCATCACTTTCATCTTATTTTTCGACGATTATTTAGCAAAAGTGTGATTCGCATCACCTCATTTGATTGTGTTACAAGCTATGCTAGAAGTAGCTTACTAAATAGGAGGTAGAATCATGGAACACACTTTTACTGAACAACATATCATTGGAGAAATTGTAACTGAGTTTCCAAAGGCTGGGGACCTTTTCAAAAAACTTCGAATTGATTTTTGCTGTGGTGGAAACCGACCACTTATAGATGCAATTGAGGAAAGAAATCTTTCAAAAGATGAAGTTTTAACTAAACTAAATGCTCTTTACCAGGACATGAAAGAATTAAATGAAAAAACGGTGGATTGGAAAGCTGCGAGCTATTCAGAATTAATTGATCATATCGTTAATAAACACCATCGTTATTTAAATGAAGAACTTCCACAGCTTAGTCCATATGTAACAAAGGTATTACGCGTTCACGGTGGAAATCATCCACACCTAGCAAGGGTACATTCACTTTTTAATCAATTGAAGGTTGAGCTAGAACAACACACTATTAAAGAAGAAGCAGATTCTTTTCCACTCATCGTAAAATTTGAAAAAGAACCAACTGCTGAAAATCAAGAATTAGTGAAGAAGCATGTAATCGAATTAGAAGACGATCATGATGAGGCCGGAAATATTATAAAAGAAATTCGTAACATCACAAATGATTTCCAACCACCAATCGGTGCATGTGGAACGTATCGTCTTGTCTACCAACGTCTCGAGGCACTTGAAGCAGATTTATTCGAGCATATTCATTTAGAAAATAATATACTTTTTCCAAGAGCTGCGACTGGCAACTAACACCAAATCAAAAAGAGCTGACATATGTCAGCTCTTTTTTATGTCATCCGTTCATCCAGTTCTTTTGCATGAATATTCAGGTTAATATATTTCCTTTTTTTCATAGTTGTATTCTTATTGATTTCAGGCTTTCCTAAAAATACCCGTCCAATAAATAAAATACAGATCGCTACTCCTAATACAAACATCGCTTTTCCAAGCTGTTGTTGGGCTGTCACTAAGTAGTTATTACAAAGACGGACTGGTGATACTGAATAAAGCCAGCTCATCACAAAAATCATAGAAATCAGATTAGCCCAAATAAAGGCTTTACTTATCGGACCTAGCAGTTGCCAACTATAAAACAAGAGTACCCCCACAAGAAGTGATAGGCTCATATATTTCGCAATCTCCATGATTGGCTCATTAAGTGCGGCATCTACTGACCTAGGCAACAGCCAAAAACCTACAACGCATATTGCTGTAAATATACCCGCAATACCATTTTCATTGTAAAACACGAAGAAACCTCGCCATTTTCTCGGAAACCCTTTTGCAAGAAAAAATCCACTTCCTATTAATAGTGGATATTGAATAAGCATTGTTCCAACCATACTCTCTTCTAACAAAGACATTATATACGGAAGTGAAACGAATAGAAGTAAAAGTAGCCCTATCATTACATATCGAAAACGGTACATATTTTCACCTCTAGAATAGGATAGAATCCATGTATTCCACAACAACTTGTGGTGTTTGGTAATCAAAGATATTCGTTAATTTTCCATCTGGATTAATCACATAAAATGCAGAATTGTGCTCATAGCCCCCGTATTCATTAGGGATAACTACTACTTCAAGGGCGTCAAGGACATTCTTTAATTCCTGCTCATCCTGAATAGTGGCCATTTTCCAATGCTCCCCATCTGCACCAAAATGATTAGAATATGATTTTAATACCGTCGGAGAATCATTCTCTGGGTCAAAGCTTATGCTTACAAGCACAACTTCTTTCCCTAGGACATCATTAGGGATATTTTCATAAATTTCTGCAAAATTTCTTTCTAAAACCGGACATACGTCCCCACACGATGTATACATGAAGGTTAAAAGCGTATATTTCCCTTTTAACTCTTGTAGTTGAAAGTTTTCTGAATTGGAATCAATTAATGTAGCAGATGGGAGCTTTGGCTGCTCCCTTTCTAATTCAATAATTCTTGCTTTCTCAGCCGTAAAAGCCCGTAATCCATCTGTACCTATCCATAGCAATGAAAGACCCGCTACAAGTGCAAATAGAATACCAATACTTTTACGCAACATGACGATCTGATCCTATTTTTTCTTTAAATTTATAATCAATTGACCTGCAGAAATTCCAAAAGCGGATTATAAATATCAATACAGCTAAGACTATAAAGATACCGAAAATAGCTCCCATACGGTCATATGGAATCCACTCTGGAAAATGCTCCGCCCATCTTCTTGGAGCTCCGACCTTACCGGAAAATAGAAAAGATCCACATAATCCAATGAAAAACATGATGTATACCCAAAAGCTAATTCCATCAATTGCTGTTTCCTTCTCTTTTTTATTCACTTTTGCCAAGTAATACATAAATCCAAATAACATCGCAGTTGCACCTAATCCCATATACATATGGAAATGACCTGGTACCCATTTTGTGTTATGCATGACATGGTTTACAACAATTGTTGCATCAATAATTGCTGGTACGACTCCGATTACCCAACCAAACATGGATAAAAACATGAACGAAGAGGCAATGTCCCATTTAATTCCTGAACGATAGACAATCATTAGCGCACCGTATGCTGTGATAACTAATACTGGTAATCCGTTTGCATAGGAGAGTACTTGTCCAATTATAATCATCCACTTTGGTAATGCAAAGTCCATTAACAAGTGATGAGTATAGATAGTAATCGTAAATAATGTTGAACAGTTCCACGCAATTAAGAATGGGCGGTTTGCCTTCCATGGACGATTTGTATAAGCCGCTAATATCTCATAAACTGCGATAACTCCCATGTAAATAATAGAGTTTGCAAAGATATGACCAAATGCATATGTTAGATTTTTTGCAAGCATTGGATCAATTGTGATTGTTGGAATATATAGATTAATAAGGTTCATAACGAGTGCTGTTGCACCTGCGATTAATGCAGTGGTGTTTACAATTGAAACCATTGTACTAGCAACGACAGTAGCTGGGGGACCATAGCCCTTTACCTTACCGAAGACAATAGACCATCCTAAACCTTCTCCTAAACTTCCATATTGTTTAATAATCGCTCTAGCAACATCCAAATTTAACAATAAGAATCCTACCCCAAGTATGAGCATACCACCTAAATATAGTGTTGCTCCCGCCATCTCCCATCCACCAGCAGAGATAGCTGGTAGCGGATATAAAAACGTCCAAGCTCCTGCAAAGTCAAATACAAATATTCCTACCAATACCATTAGGACACCGATAATGAATGTGATAAAATTTGTGATTAAAATAGCTTTGCTTAATTTTACATATTTACTTAAGAAGAACCACATGACTGCAGCTGCGGCTAATGCTGCGGCCCCTATCATTCCCGTTCCATGGACGGTCATAATTTCATAAAAGAATGCAGGGTCCACATCAATCATTTTTCCTTGTGCAAATAGCATTAACACTCCGAATACCATCATTGAGAAAATGATGAGGCTACCTGTTAATAGATAAATAGCGATTGTTTTGTTTCGAGAGTTATTTGTCGCTCCCATTACCATATTAGTAGACATTGTTAACCCCCTCCTTAATTTGTTACGACAATTTCACCAACCATGAGATGGTGAGCAAGCCCACAGTATTCCATACATAATATTTGATATGTCCCAGGCTCCGAGAATGTGTAGTAAATCGTATTAGTATAATCTGGCATTGCCTGAGTTTGTGCTAATAAATTCATGTCTTTGTCATAGATACCAAAGCCATGGTTAACATCTAAGCTTGTGATATCGAATTCAATTGGCTCCCCCACTTTGAATTCCGTTAGACTCATGTTCCATCCAAATTGAACGGCTTCAACATCGACAATGACTGGATTTTCTTCTTGTCCATATACCGGTCTTTCAAATGGAAGATCCTGTAGTGTAAAATACGTTAAAGTTCCAAATACAACGAGTAGAACTAAGAAATAAATCGTTCTAAAACGGTACCATTTTTTCTGAATTGGTTCATACTCTCTTCGCTTATTGGTTTTTAATACGACGGTAATAAAAATAACTGTAATTAAGGCCATTAAAATAATGGAAAGATACCAAGCGGCTGTTTGGTACAAAGAAACCCCCTCCTAATTTCTCTTTTCAGCAAGATTGTCACATATTGCTCGGCCATAAATCTGTTAAGTTTGTCACAAAATGGGACTGAAACAAAAAAAGACACATTCTTGTCAAGAATGCATCTTTATATAACGACTATTTAATTAAGTAGGTTAACGCTAGCATTAGGAATGAGATGAAGACCGTTGTTAATACCCATAGCCAGGCCAATTCCATATTTCCGGTATCAATGGCAACATAGATTGCTGTTGGCAGTGTTTGTGTTTTTCCTGGTATATTACCAGCAAACATCAGGGTTGCACCAAACTCCCCAAGTGCTCTAGTAAAACTCAAGATAAAACCCGTTACAATTGCTTTCAACGATAAAGGAATCGAAATGAACAGAAATATACTAAATTCATTTGCTCCATCCGTTCTTGCCGCATCCTCAATATCTGTATTTACTGTTTGAAATCCCGTCTTTACGGATTGGTACATTAACGGAAAGGCAACAACAGTCGAAGCAATAACAGCTGCCCACCACGTAAACATAATCGGTTGTCCTGTTAATTTCTCAAGAAACGTTCCTACAAAACTATTTCGTCCAAAAATCACAATTAATAAAAAACCAACAACCGATGGAGGCAAAACCAGTGGCAGCATTAACAATGTTTCCAGAAAGAGCTTTCCTTTAAATTGCTTATGTGCCATCCATTTGCCTATGATTAGGCCAAGGAGTAAGACAATACAACCTGCCGTTATGGCGATGGTGATCGATAATTTAATAGGTGACCAAAAAGTAAGTTCCATTATACAAACCTCAATTGTTAAAAATTGTTCAAAATGTCAGGAATCCTTATTTTCCAAGGTATTATGCTTCAAAAATGAAGTAAGTGTGATTTATTATACACCTACTGTCTGCCTAACATTATATGATTTTCTTAGAAACAAGTATAGCATTCCTATTTGGAAGGTGGTACCTATGAGTCAATTAGCATTACATCAATCAACCATTTCAGATGAATTAACCGAGCTTCTTAAATCAGCTAATCAAGTCATCAATATGAAAAAAGGAACCTATTTATTTCGTGAAGGAATGAAAGCTTCTGAACTCTATCTGATTCTATCAGGGCGTGTAAAGGTAAGTAAAGGGACATCGGATGGCAATGAGTTATCGCTTCGAATCTGTAGCCAAAATGAAATCGTTGGGGAGTTGACCCTATTTACAGATCAACCTAAATATTTATTTGATTGCAGGATATTGGAGGATTGTGAAGTTGCTGTAATTCAAAAGGATGAATTAGAAAAAAAACTCTTTGAAAATACAACACTAGCATTTGAATTTATGAAGTGGATGAGTGATCATTTCCGAAAAACACAAACAAAGTTTAGAGACCTTGTTTTATTAGGCAAAAAAGGAGCATTATATTCCACATTAATTAGGATGACCAACAGCTATGGGGTTGAAAAGGAAAACGGCACTTTAATTGACCTACGTCTGACCAATCAGGAACTAGCTAATTTTTGTGCAACCACAAGAGAAAGTGTAAACCGGATGCTGCATGATTTACGAGTGAAGGATATTATTTCTGTTCACAAGGGCTATATCACTATTCACAATTTAGGATATATCAAAAAAGCAATACAGTGCGAGGAATGTCCAGCTAAATATTGTAGTATTGAATAACCTAAAGAAAAGACCCACGGGCTCCATGGGTCTTAGATATTTTAATGTAATGTTCTTTCTTTTTTACGAAATGCTTCAGGAATATATACACAGAATGGTTCACTCTCCATGTAATCGCCGGTCATGGCATATGCACGAGAACGGGATCCACCGCATATATGTCTAAATTCACATACTCCGCATTTCCCTTTATATTTGTCAGGATTACGCAAATCTTTGAAGATTGGGGATTCACGATAAATTTCAGCAAGTGGAGTCTCACGAACATTCCCTGCTTTTACAGGTAATAGACCACTCGGATACACATCTCCAGTATGAGAAATAAAGACAAACCCATTCCCATCGTTTACACCTTGTGGCGCTCTTCCAAGTCCATCAATTTGCCCCGTTTTCCCTTGCATAAGTGCGTCTTCATAACGGATTTGTTGTTTTGCATCCTTTGTTTCACGCAATTTTGATTGTATAACGACACGGCGATAGTGTTGTGCAGCAGTCGTTTTTATATCAAATTTCACACGTTTACTTAGGTCATACAACCAGCGAAATACCTTTTCATGTTCAACCGGAGAAATCATATCCGTTTCTTTTCCACGACCAGTAGGTACTAGGAAAAAGACGCTCCATAGTACACAATCGAGGTCCTCAACTAATTTTGCCATTTCATCTAATGCATGGACATTGTATCTTGATATTACAGTGTTGATTTGAATTGGAATTTCAAGTTCATGTAAATATTTAATGGCTCTCATTGTTAAATCGAATGAACCATTTGTTCCGCGGAAATGGTCATGAATTTCAGCAGTTGGACCATCTAAGCTAAATGCCCAGCGAGCTAATCCTACTTCTTTCGCCTTTTGAATGGCTTCTTTTGTTACATTTGGTGTCGCACTTGGTGTCATGGAAACGCGCACACCTTTTTTAATTGCATATTCGGCAATGTCATAAACGTCAGGCCGCATTAACGGGTCCCCACCTGTGAATACAAGCATCGGATTATTCATCTCATATATTTGGTCGATTAGCTTTTTCCCCTCTTCAAAGGAAAGCTCTCTAGGGTCTCTTTTATACTGTGCTTCGGCACGGCAATGTAAACATTTTAATTGGCAAGCCCTTGTAAGCTCCCAAATCACAATAAACGGATCTTTGTTATAGTCTCTTTCAAACATGAGGCAAACCTCCCTTGTTAATGTACACATTTTAGCATTATAAAATAGTAAGCAATGTGAGGTACATCACAGAAAACGGAGGTGTTTAAAATTGTTCACAAATTAAGAAAAGCGCAAGCGCCTTGAAATTGAACGTCTACTAACTACTGCCACGTCCTGTGGCAAACGTAGACGCCAGCACATCATGTGCAAGTCCGAAAAGCATAAGAAAAGCTGGCGAGAAGGATGGATTTAATCCTCCTTGACTGATTGGCTTATGGCCTCAAGGGTTTAGGCGCTGGAGCTAGACATCAATACTATATGAAATTGAAATGAAGAAATACTCTTTGAAGAAATTAAATGTAATTGAGGGTTAACACTACTGCTACAAGTAGGTTTGGAGCCCCCAAGAGGAAAAACAAATAGGAATATTGAACTGACCTAGCCAAATGAGACATATATAAAACACCTATCCATATTAAATTTAACACTTTTTCATTAATTTGA
>NZ_JBPFDQ010000031.1:0-54544 GCF_059415045.1 Ferdinandcohnia sp. SAFN-114
CAAATTAATGAAAAAGTGTTAAATTTAATATGGATAGGTGTTTTATATATGTCTCATTTGGCTAGGTCAGTTCATTCATACTCCTCCTTTTTATTTAGCCTGCATTTTTCACTAGCTTGACACTCAATTTTTCTAACATATCTTTGGTCATTGATTCAAGATCATATTGTGCTTTAAAGCCCCACTCTTCTTTTGCTGCAGTTGCATCAATTGAATTTGGCCAGCTTTCAGCGATCGCTTGACGGACTGGGTCAACATCATAATTCATCGTAAAATCGGGAATATGCTTTTTGATAACTGCTGCAATTTCTTCTGGCGCAAAGCTCATCGCTGTAACATTGAAAGCATTTCGGTGTTTTAGCTTGCACTCCTCTGCTTCCATTAAGTCTACAATCGCTTGAAGCGCATCTGGCATATACATCATATCCATATACGTACCTTTATCAATATACGATGTATAGCTTTTATTTTTCAGTGCTTCATAATAAATTTCCACAGCATAATCTGTTGTACCACCACCAGGTGGGGTCACATACGAAATAAGCCCTGGGAAACGGAGTCCTCTTGTATCAACACCAAATTTATGATTGTAATAATCACAAAGTAATTCGCCAGAAACCTTGTTCACACCATACATGGTGGTAGGGCGCTGAATGGTGTCCTGTGGGGTTGCATCCTTTGGTGTAGAAGGACCAAATGCCCCAATTGAACTTGGTGTGAAAAATTGACAACGCAATTCACGAGCAACTTCTAATGCATTTACAAGTCCACCCATATTTAAATTCCAAGCTAATAGTGGCTTCGCTTCTGCAGTTGCGGATAGCAATGCTGCTAAGTGAATTAATGTGTCTGCATTGTATTTTTTCGTAATATCGTACATTGCTTTTCCATCTGTTACATCTAAAATTTCAAACGGACCAGAGTGAACAACGTCACTATCCGTTTTTCGAATATCTGTTGCCACAACATTTTGAGCACCATAAACGTTACGAAGTTTTGTGACAAGCTCTGAACCGATTTGGCCCAAGGCTCCAGTAACAATAATTTTCTCCATTATTCATTCCCCCAAGATGATCTTCTGATCAGCTTTTAGATAATGTTCATTTCCTTGCCTACTTTTTCATAAATGGCAACGGCTTCATCAAGCATTTCTTTTGTATGTGCAGCTGTTGGCATATTGCGGACCCTTCCTGTTCCTTTTGGTACAGTTGGGAATACAATCGATTTTGCATAGACGCCTTCTTCAATTAATCTCTTACTGAACTCTTGTGTTTTAACTTCTTCCCCAACAATTACTGGTGTGATTGGAGTTTCACTGTGGCCAATATCGAAACCACGCTCTTTTAACTGTTGCTTGAAGTAATTGGCATTATCCCATAGCTTGTCGTGAAGTTCAGTGCTGCTCATTAAAATTTCAATTGCTTTTGTAGCGGCAGTAACATCGGCTGGCGTAACAGCAGTTGAGAATAGGAATGGTCTGCTTCGAACTTTTAGCCAATCAATTAACGCCTTCTTACCTGCCACATAACCACCGACAACACCAATCGCTTTTGAAAGAGTTCCAATTTGGAAATCTACTTTATCGGAAAGACCAAAGTGCTTAACCGTACCAGCACCTTTTCCTAAAACACCTGAACCGTGTGCATCATCTACATATGTAATGAGATCAAATTCCTCTGCAATTTCTACGATTTCAGGTAGTTTCGCAATGTCACCATCCATGGAGAAAACTCCGTCTGTGATTACCATGACTTTGTTATATAAACCAGATTCAGTTGCTTCTTTTGCCTTTTTTCGTAAATCATCCATGTCAGAGTGGTTGACACGAATAATTTTCGCCTTTGAAAGACGGCATCCATCAATAATAGAAGCATGATTTAGCTCATCTGAAAGAATCGCATCGTTTTTATCCATAACCGCTGAAATTGCAGCCATATTACAGTTAAAGCCAGATTGATATGAAATCGCTGCCTCTGTATGTTTAAACTCAGCCAGCTTTTCCTCTAATTTTATATGAAGATCAAGTGTACCATTGATGGTTCGAACCGCACCTGCTCCAACTCCGTACGTATCAATTGCTTCCTTCGCAACCTCTTTTAGACGCTCATCGGTAGCTAATCCTAAGTAGTTGTTAGAAGATAGGTTAATAAGCTCTTTTCCATTGATTTTAATAATAGGTCCGTTTGCACCTTGTAGAGGGTCGATTACATTGTAAAGACCTTTCGTCTTTAAATCCTCCAGATTTTCATGCAAAAATGAGTCCAACACCTTCGACATTTGAATCCTCCTTTGTATGTTTGCAAAACACAAGTGTATTTCTAGGGAATACATTTCACTTTTCATAAATCCTTTTATATCAACATTTATACTTCCTACTTTACCACATTATTCATAAAATGTTTATACCCCGTGGACACTTTTTCTTATTATTATTATATTATTTGTTAGTTTTGGATTTGTGATACAAAGAGTGCGTTTTAATCAGTTTGGTTTTGAGTTTTGGAGGACAAAGATCTGCTTTGAAAGCACCTTTGGGGAATTTTGGTAAAAATTTAAGAATAAACGATGGATATGGCTAGGGTTTTGGGGATTTCTGGTAATACTTATTGTATAAACGTGTGATATGAACGAAGTTTTGGAGATTTTTGGTAAAACCCTGAGCATAAACGAGTGATGCGACTAGACGTTTGGTTATTTTTGGTAATACCTAAAGCATAAACGTATGATATGACTGGGCTTTTGGTGTTTTTTGGAAAAACCAAGAGCATAGACGTTTATTATGACAAGACTTTTGGCGATCACTGGTAGAACCCAGATCATAAACGAGCGAAATGACTGGGATTTTGGCGAATTCCAGTAAAACCACTCACTTAATCGCAAGTAACTGCAACAAAAAAAAGACCATCTCTGGTCTCATGTAAAGGTTAATGTTAAACGGACTAAAAATGGGCTCGAATCATATTATGCAACCTCGGTCTTAGCCGTAAAATGTGCGGTTGTCTCCCAAAATGCACACGGTTTGTCAAAAGAATAACAGTAAGGTTCACTTGTGGATCAAACCAGATACTTGTACCTGTGAATCCTGTATGTCCATAAGAACCTTGCGAAAATAGATCACCACAGGATGACAACACCGGGCTTTTTAAAATCCAGCCTAATCCCCTGTACTCCTGGTCAAAAGAGGTAAAATTTTTCTTTGATAAATGTAGAACAGCTTCTGATAGAATTTGCTTTCCCTTATATGCACCATTATTTTCAATCATCTCAGCATATTTTTGAAGGTCTTGAATGGTTGAAAACAAGCCTGCATGACCACTTATTCCACCCATTGACTCTGTATTATCGTCGTGGACGATTCCTTTTTTATAGCCTTTCAGTTTTTCACTAAATTCTGTAGCAGCAAACCTTTCTTTTTCAAAGGTTGGATTAAATCCCGTTTCTATCATTCCAAGTGGGGCAAAGATTTCTTTCTCAACAAACCGTTCAAAAGGTTGCCCTGTTAGTAGCTCAATAATTTTATATAGTGTGATTAATCCTAAATCACTATAGATTACTTTGCTTCCAGTCGGTACTTCGAGTGACTCTCCATAGATCCGTTCAAGGATTTGGTCTGTCGTTAAGTCCTCTACATAATATTGCTTATGTGCAGGCAATCCGGATGTATGTGTTAACAAATGTCTTACTGTAATATGCTCTTTACCCTTCTGTCCAAACTCAGGTAGGAAAAAAGAAACTGGATCATCTAATCGAACTTCCCCATCATCAATCAACTTTAATATGACAGGTAAGGTTGCTACCACTTTAGTCAATGAAGCTAGGTCAAATACAGTATTTTGTTTCATCGGTGTTTTTTCTGGATATACTGCACTATGGCCTATTGCCTCCTCTATGATGACTTTTCCATTATGAGTAATACCTATTACCGCGCCAGGTATATGCTTTAAGTCAATCTCCCTCTGAAGAAATTCTAGTATCTTTTCCCTCATTATGTTACCTACCTTTCTATTTTTTTGAAGTACGAGTGATAGCTTTTGCAAACTTCAAAACCTAATTTGTTATAGAATGTCACTAATCCGGTCCAATCGATAAGCATCGAATGAATATGACGCTTATGCAAATAGGAGACTGCCGCTTCGACAATAAATAGTCCATACCCATTTTTTCGCTCAGTCGAATCAATCCCGAGTGGGCCTATCCCCCCTAACTCTTGTTGATACAAAGGAGCCCAATAGACATTTTGTGCGATGACAGGTGACTTCGAATCATTTATCCTACAGAAGCCGATTATCCGACCATTCTTTTTAAGGACAACAAACTCCCTACCTTGACCACCTTTTTGGAAATATTGAATCGCTTCATATTCCCATCTTCCAGGAAAACAACGATGTAAAAATGATAGAAACTCCTCCTTTTCTACCAATTGAAGAAGTGAATGCGTCACTCCCTGTTTTAAAGGAACCTCTATTTCATGTTCTTCAAAATGACAATCTAAATCATACTCCTTGGTACTATGTATATAACCGAACTTTTCAAACCACCTTGCAGTCTCACCATATTGAGACGGAATTCCCGGAAAGTAGTGCCACGTATCCTTTCCAAGCCATATATGATTCATTCCACTCTCTTGTAATTTTTGCTCTGCATGCTGAAGAAGTTTTTTTCCAATCCCCTGGTTGCGGTAATTTCGATCCACAAGCAATACTTGGATCCATCCCGTTTCTTTACTAATCCCAACATCTATTTCATCCCGCCATCTTTTAGCTACAACAAATCCAACTACTTGATTTTCTTCATTTACCGCAATAAGTGAACCCTCTGTAAACACATTACAATCATCAAAGCTATTTTGTTTAAATAAATCAAGACTCATCGGAAAATCGCGACCTATCTCCCGATTCCAAAGACCTACCAACTCTTCTAACCTATCAATATTCCAACTTCTGTATTCCATACATTCAGCTCCCTTTAGTAGGTTTTTAAAAGCTATCACTACTTATTGATAAAACGCGATTTCCAAATCAACAAGAATATATCGATAACGAGCATTTTAAAATAATAATTTATACCTATATTAACAATATTGAAATAAAAATTCAATGGTGATACACTAGATTTACAATATCAGCCATTTTTTCCTAGGTTGATAGAATCAGTGGGAGGTGATTTCTAGGAAATCGATAAAAAGTATTACAACCTACACCATGCTCTTACCACCACGATATGTTCCAGCAAGTTTCCTCAAGATTAAACATAAGTACATTTTCAAAAATTGGATTAATTTATAAGGGGATGAAAAAGTTTGTCGAAATTTTTCCGAATACTTTGTTTACTAATTATCATTTTTGGAAGCGTTGTCACAAGTGCTTTTGCACAAGACGGAGATTCCAACTCAGCCTCTTACATCGATGTTACCACAACTGAAGAAGGTGGAAATACCGTAAAAGGCAGTCCATTAGTTACAGCTGTTCCTGATCCATCAAAACCTGTAGAAAAAGTACAATTCTTTGCAAAGGCTGTTAATGAGCCTGATTCTATCTACTATCCCTATGCCCCTTTATCAAAGGCTCCTTATTCGTGGAGTTGGGCTACTGGAGATCCGTGGGTTCCAGATGGCGAATATAGCCTACGAGTTGATATCACCTATACTTCAGGTGAAGTTGAGACAGTTGTAAGAAACGTTCTTGTTAAAAACTATGCAGAGCCAACGTCTCCTGCATCACCTAAGGATTTACAGGTAACATCTCGAACAGCCTCAAGTGTTAACTTGACGTGGACTAAATCTACTTCTACAAAGCTATTTAACTATGAGATTTACCAAGGTGGAGAAAAAATTGCAGAAACGAAAGAGACTTCAATTGAGATTGAAGGATTAGAAGCTGATACCTTATATTCATTTAGGGTGAAGGCAAAGGACATTTATAATAACCTTTCTATTGATGACAATACCATTACTGTTTTAACAAATGAAGCTGTTTCATCTCAACCTTTTATCAGTGAAATCCAAGCCCCTGAGCCAAACGGAGTCTCCCCTAGAAGCGAGGGTTATTCCGGCTCGATTAACGTTTCAGTATCTGCGGAAGACCCAAGTGTAGAAAATGTTGAGATATTTGTTAAAACAACTGCTGCACCGGAAAGCGGCTATTGGAAGTTTCCTGGTACAAAAAAAGACGGTGATGTATACAGCGTTGGTTGGGATACAACATCTGCACCCGAGGGTACTGCCATTATAAAAGCAGTCGCTACAGATGCGCAAGGTCAAAAAACAACGGTTACAAGAATATTCTTAGTAGATAATATCGTAGAAGGATATATCCCACCAGAATGGGATCCTGCTGACGCACCACCACAAAATTACATGATTGCCTATTTAGCAGGCTGGGCTACATTAAGTGGATTCGATATTATGCATGATTTAGATGCAAGTCGACTCACGCATATCAACTATGCATTCGGGCTTGTTGGAGAAGACCATAAAATCAAAATGAGTGACCCTACAAATGATCCGATTAATTTTGCAGAGCTCCGCAAATTAAAGGAAAAGTATCCACATTTGAAAACAACAATTGCTGTTGGTGGTTGGGGTGGTTCTGGAGGCTTCTCAGAAGCTGCAGCCACCGATGAAGCAAGAACAATCTTTGCCAATAGTTTAGTAGATTTTATTATTGAACATGGCTTTGATGGTGTTGATCTAGATTGGGAATATCCAGTTAGTGGCGGAGGTCCTGGCACATACCCGAACCCTGCTGACAAAGAAAACTACCCTCTTCTTTTAGAAAAAATACGTGAAAAGCTTGATGAACAAGGAGAAAAGGATGGTAATCATTATTCATTGTCCATTGCTGGAGCCGCTAATACAGGCTTTGTACAGAATGCAACACTTGGGGAATCCCAACAATATTTAGACTATGTACAAATCATGACATATGATATCCATGGAACTTGGGAACCACTTGCGGATCATAACGCACCGCTTTATGATGACAACGGTAAAACGTGGAGTGTGGATAAGGCAGTAACGGCCTACTTAGATGCGGGGGTACCTGCTGAAAAAATCGTAATGGGCGTTCCATTTTACGGATACCGTTACGATGTAACTTCAAGTGAAAACAATGGTCTTCGTCAACCATATGAGGGCAGTGGGTCAGCAACATACAGTCGAATTATGCGTGATGATTATTTAAATAATGGGTATAAGCGTTTCTGGGATGAAGGAACACAAACACCATACTTATTTAACGCTGAAAAATCAATTTTTATCACATATGATGATCCAGAATCAATGCAGATCAAAGCTAACTATATTCGTGAGAGAGGCCTTGGAGGAGCAATGATTTGGGAGGTCAGTCAAGACCATGGTATTGATTTACTAGACTCTTTATATCAGGTTTTAAAGGATCCGATTCAGGTAAACTTAAATACGGTTAATATATCCGTTAAAAATGAAACAATCCAACAAAATCTTCAAGCAGAATTTAGCCTTGAAGGTATTCTAGCTAACAACCAAAAAGCCGACCTGACAAATGCAGGCATTGAATGGTTTAGCTCTAATTCCAATGTTGCATCGATTGCAAACGGCAAACTGAATGCAAATAACGCAGGCACCACAGAAATTCACGCAATTGTTACCTATAAAGGTAAAGAAGTAAAGTCGAATATCATTACTATCACAGTCGAGACAACAACGGCTTCTTTAATTGAACAAATCACTAGCTTAGAAGAAGATGGGGTGATCAAGCATTCCCTATTAAAACAGTTAACAAACCGACTAATTCAGGCAGAACATCATTATCAAAAAGGTAACAATGAACAAGCGATTAAACATATAGGCTTTTTTCTAAAACACCTCAATAAGAGTGATGCCTCTGAAGAAGTAAAAGCGATGCTGGAAAGCAACGTGAAATCGATTGAGAAATCGTATTTAACTAAGATATAAGTTGAATCAAAAAAAGAAGGTTTTCTTGGATATTAGAAAACCTTCTTTTCAATTTTGCAACTCAAAAAATAAAGTGCAATTATACTTGATTGCAACAGGAAGATTGCTTTACAATTTTTCCTTACTAAATCCCTCAATAAATCCCGCATCCACTTTAATATTTTCCTCAAGCAGTCCCGCAATCACTGCCCCACCAACAGGCTCAATTTCCGGTCTAATTAGCTTAGTGTTGATTGAATATTTCTCAAAGATCTCTTCCATTGGTCCCTTAAATAAATCAAGGCGATTAAACAGTCCTCCTGCAAGTACGACCGGTATTTCATGTGCTCTTTCGTTTTCGTTAAATTGCTTGTTTATTAAACAACTCACTGCTTCTCCAATATGAATGGCATTTTTTTGAATGATTGCTTGAGCAACTTTGTCACCATGATCTGCAGCAGTAAAGACATGCCTACTTAAAGAGGCAATCAATTCTTTAGGATTTACTGCGTTATAAATAGAATGGATGATTTCTGGAAGAGTCTCTACTTGAAAATGACCACATATTAATGAGGTTAACTCCGTTCTGCTCCCTAATCCGTCATGAGCACGAAAGGCTTCCTGTAATCCTTCGCTACCTACAGCAAAGCCACTTCCTCCCTCACCTAGTAGATAGCCCCAACCACCAACACGGTCAAGAATTCCCTCGTTATTTAACCCAAATGTTATTGAACCCGTACCGGCAATTTGGACAACACCTGGTTTTCCTAACGTACCAGAATACAAGGCAGTGATTGCATCATTATTCACCGTTACCAGAATAGACTCTGGTAATAGGGATTCCAGCAGTAGTTTCATCTCTTTACGCGCCGAAGGATGGTCAACTCCTGACATCCCTGCATACGCTCTTTTCACCTCTTTAAAGGTATCCCTGCTCTCGGTCTTCAATATATCTATTAACTTACCAAGCTCTTTTTTCAAATCTTCCTTTTTTACATTATTAGGGTTTGATGCCCCTACTGTTGCTTCAGCTATAATAGTTCCTGCTTCTGTGGCAATGACCCCTTTTGTTTTCGTTCCACCACCATCAATGCCTAAAATATACATGGTATGATTCCCCCGATTTTTGTGATAAAAAAGACTAACCCATTTTCGAGTTAGCCCTAGATTTTAGTTGTTTTTACTTATTCTTACCCATTAGAAACTCTACCGCTTCACGAGTCGCATTTAAATGCATCAATGTATCATCGTATTGTAATGAGGCTACACACATGAAAAGAATGTCAATGACTTGTAGTTGCGCAATACGCGAGGAAGTAGCACCGCTCCTAAAGGTCGTTTCTTTTGTTACAGAAGTATACAATTTAATATCCGCAGCATCGGTAACAAATGAGCTACCGTATTTTGTTAAACTAATCGTCGTAGCCTTCTTCTCCTTCGCTAGCTGCAATACCCGCGCAACCTCTTTTGTTTCTCCCGAGAATGAAATTCCGACAACCACGTCACCAGCTTCTGCATTTGCAACTTGAGTGGCTGCCATGTGCATATCAGCGAATGCGTAAGCCGTTTTATTGATTCGAAGGAATTTCTGCTGTGCATCCTGAGCGATAATGCTTGATGCCCCTACACCAATAAAATGGATTTTCCTTGCATTTCTGACTACCTCAATCGCCTTTTCGAGCTCATCAACATTCAGTAACTCAGCGGTTTCTCTAATTGTTTGGATACTATTATTCGTCATCTTTTCAATTACAGAACCAATTGACTCATTCGGCTCAATATCGCTAAATCCCATTTCATTTGTTTTTTGAAGATCCCCTGCAATTCGTAGCTTTAAATCTTGAAATCCTTTTAAATTAAGAGATTTACAAAGCCTTATGACTGCTGCACCACTCGTTGAACTTCTTTTTCCAAGTTCATTTGCAGTTAATGAAATTGACTCCTGTGGATTCTCAATGATATAAGAGGCAATTTTTTTCTCAGATGGCGGCAAGCTTGGTAGCATTTCTGTAAGAATAACAAGTCCTCCATTTGTAGACATACATGTATCAGCTCATTTCTATTTATCTAACTACTATTGTTTACAGTTGTTACGTTCCATGTTGGATAGTTCCCAATTATAACAATAGACTAAAATAATCCCTAATTTCAACTTAAATGTAAGCACGTCATCTATGAAATTAAATATCCCTTTTCATAACATGGAATGTTCGAGTGATTATGAAACCCGTTTTTTTGTAAAGGTATCCAGCTGAGGTCTTTTCACCTGTCCAAAGGAACCAAGCCCCGTGTAAACTCTCTGCTTTCATACTCTGCAAGCAAAGATGCAATAGAATTTTCCCCAGCCCTTTTCCTTGCTGCTCCGGGTCAACTCCAAATGGTCCGAACCGGTCTGGTACCTGTTCATAGCCTCCATAAATACAAAACCCTACAACTTTATCACCTTGTCTGGCAACAAGAATTCGCTCCATAGGTAATCCCTGTAGGACGCCTTCACGAATGGCTCTTCCCCAATCCGGGTTAAATTTTACGTTTGCAAATTGGATAACTTCATAAAGGTCTTTATCCTCTGCTTTTGTAAAGGTGTATCCCTCTTCCTCT
This sequence comes from Ferdinandcohnia sp. SAFN-114, assembly GCF_059415045.1. Lineage (NCBI taxonomy): Bacteria > Bacillati > Bacillota > Bacilli > Caryophanales > Bacillaceae > Ferdinandcohnia > Ferdinandcohnia sp. SAFN-114. Next base: position 10,514 of record NZ_JBPFDQ010000031.1, read on the forward strand.
CTTTGTTTCACAAGTTCCTTTATCTCATCGGAAAGCTTAAAATCAACTAAATTACGATCCATCGCTATTGGAGAATAAAGCTTAGTAAAACCTTGTGCCTGTAAAAACTGATAGGCTTGCGGATAAGCAGCTTCATCAATCCCTGGCATGATATAATTTGGTGCATAAGAAGAGAAAAATACATGCTTTCTATTATTCTCTTTTAGAAAATGAACAGCCTCTTTCATTAATTGTGCACCAACACCTGTCCGTTGGTAATCTTTATCGACGAAAAAGAAAGGTATCCATCCGTTGTCTGGTTCCAAATCTGTTCCGAACATTGGCAACAGCCTTCTTACTGCATACACACAGCCTATTAACTTATGATTCTCAAAAGCAAGTCTCATTCCTGCTGGATCAAAATTCGCATCTAATAAAACAAGATTACGAAAACGCCTGGAAGTGATCGGATCCTTCCATAAGGTTTGATTCCAAAGTTCTACAATTTGTTTTTCATCACCTGATTGATAGTATCTATATTCCACCATATTAATTCCCTTCCTTACTAGCCAATTCGATTGCCTTTCGTACAAATCCATTAGCTGAGTGAATGTATTTTTTTGCGTCCTCAAAGGAGACAGCTGCTTTTATCATGACAATAGCTGGTTTAACCTCGTAGTTGGTTTTTTCCAATATTTCTGTTGCCTTTTCATAAGAAACATTTGTAATGGTGGAAACAATATTTTTTGCACGTTCCTGAAGCTTGATATTGCTTACTTTTAAATCGACCATTAGATTTTCATATACTTTTCCAACCTTTATCATCGTTGAGGTTGTGATCATATTTAAGATCAATTTATGGGCAGTCGCAGCCTTCATCCGGGTTGAACCAGTCAGTACCTCAGGTCCCGTTTCAACTTCGATGGCAAGGTCAGCATGCTGGCTAATCTTTGAGTTTTTATTACTAGACAAACTAACTGTCTTCGCACCAATTTGCTGCGCATATTGAAGCGCTCCAATCACATATGGCGTTCTTCCGCTTGCAGCAATCCCGATAACAACATCAATTTCTGTAAGGTTTCTTTCCTCCAAGTCCCTAGCACCTAAATGGATATTGTCTTCCGCGCCCTCCACTGCTTGAATAAAAGCATTATTTCCACCTGCGATAATTGCTTGCACAAGGTCAGTGGGAGTACTAAAAGTTGGTGGGCATTCAACTGCATCCAAAATCCCAATTCTCCCACTCGTACCTGCGCCAATATAAAACAATCTGCCACCTTGACTTAAAGATTGATAGACGATTTCTACAGTCTTTTCTATCTCGGGCAGAACATCTTCTACACGATAAGCTACTGTTTTATCCTCATTATTAATAGTCTTTAAGATTTCCATAGTGGACATATTATCGATATTCGCAGAACTTTTATTTCTCAATTCGGTTGTTAAAGTTGAAATATTTGTCATATTTTTACCATCCTATTTATACAAAAGATATGGTTCTCTTTGTTTTTTGAAAGAAGCCACTTGCCCTTCACATGCCTCCAAGAAATCACCTGAAGTTCCATGTAAAATGTATTCCCTTAACTTTTTCGTTCCCGCTAATAAATCAAAAAAGTATTTTCCATTATTATTACTGATAAAGCTGAAATCATGTGGATACATGTCAGCTATCGTTTCTATAAGTAAAATTCCTGCTTCCAAAGAATTTAATATTCGTCTATCAACTACATGTAGTTGTATTCCTCGACATACTTCGTCTTTATGCTTTTGATAGGTAGGAATAAACGATGTAGGGCGTGCTAACACACCAGAAATCTTTTTTTGGTTAAATGTCCTTGCTAACCTTTGCCCGTCTATATATGGAGCACCAATATATTCAAAAGGTCTTGTCGTTCCTCTTCCTTCTGATAAATTTGTTCCTTCCACAAGACAAGTACCTGGATATAAGATATTCATATCAATGTTTGTTGTGTTCGGAGAAGGAGGTACCCAAAAAAGGCCTGTTTCATCATAGTACATATCTCTATTCCAACCTTGCATTGGAACAATAGTTAACTCACAATCATACCCAAATTCATGTTTAAATAATAAAGCAAGTTCCCCGACAGTCATGCCATGTCTGTTCGGTATTGGTAGTAAACCTACAAACGACCTTACATCCTCTTCTACTAAGTTCCCTTCCAATCTTTCTCCTGAAACAGGATTAGGTCGGTCCAAAACAACGAATTCTTTTCCGTATTCCGCGCAAGCCTCCATCACATAGGCCATCGTGTAAATAAATGTATAATATCTTGAGCCAATATCTTGAAGATCAAAAACGACCACATCAATTGGGTCTAACATTTCCTTAGAGGGTTTTCGACTTTCCCCATATAAACTAAAAACTGGTAACCCCGTATCTGGATCCACTGTTGTTTCTACCTTTTCCCCTTCCTTCGCATCGCCACGAATGCCATGCTCAGGTGCGTATAATGCTGCTAACTGTATGTCTGGGTGTTCATAAAATAAGTCAATTGAAGGAACAAGGTTTTGATTAACACCCGTAATATTTGTTACAAGCCCAATACGTTTACCTAGATAGTCTTTATATTGACTCTCTAAAAAAACATCTAAACCAATCTTCATTAAACCACTCCTAACCATCCGTTCCTCAATAGGTCTGCTCATGTTTATATTCATCATTCTTGGATTTCTTCTTTTGGAAATGATTTAATCGAAATCCACATAAGTACATAACACAGTAAAGAACCACCAAAATAAAGAATTAACATCGGTACCATTCGTAAGAGAGTGAGCACCAAAAGACAGCCTACGATCATGAATAGAGTTTGAAAAGGACGACCAATCGCCATAATTAATGCATATTTGATATATTCTAACGTTTTAAACTGATAATGAACGAAAACCGGAAAAATATAGAGCGCAACTGTAAAATACACCAATAATAAAAATAAAAATAAATAAGAAAGTCCAAGTGTAATGATTCCATCAGATTTTTGGAAAAATCGAAGGTCAATGTATAGCACTGCACCTATTACTACCAATGCATACCCAAGTAGGTTCGATTGAATAAACTCGGATTTGTAATATTGCCAGAAGGTCTTAAAAATTGGAATATCTTTCTCACCTAGCATCCCCTTCCGAACAACTGAAAACATCGCTGCTGTGGCAGGGAATAAGCCTAAAACAATGACTCCTAACAATGAAAAGGCTACCCAAAGAAGATTGATATACAATATTCTAGTTATAGCCTCCGCTATTCGATAAATTTTCCAAATTAATCCTTCAAAACCTATACCCATTACATTTCACCTCAAAAACATGTGCCCTATTTGGGACAAGGAACCTGTCCCTGTGACCATCTTTGGTCCAGGGACAGTGAATCCTTTGTTTTTTATTTTGCTTCTGCCCAACGGTCGTATGCTGCTTGGTTGATTTTTGCCATTTCTTCAGCACCTAATTTGTTTAATGTTTTTACGAAATTATCCCACTCACCCTCAATGGATGCTTGACCAGAAACAAATTTCGCTTCCATTTGCTCTAAGTAAGAATCTAAATCTGGTTTAATTGTATTGAGTTTCGCTTGTTCTTCTTCAGTAAAGTACACTTGCGGGAATGGTAATTCCGCATATGGTAAATACTCTTCCTCAATCCAACCTGAAATTAGGTGAATAGTTGGGTTATCTTCTTTTGCAAAGAACTCCTGTTCTAACACCATTGGTACAGGAGTGCCAGCGCCCGGAGCGTGCTGTGCGTTTGCTTGTGTTGTATTCATACCTTCTGGGGCTAACAGCTTCCAGTTTCCTTTATCATCCCACTCCCAGTTCTCACCTTCAACACCTAAACGAGCTAGGTAAGTACCTTCTTCAGAGTACATATAATCCAACCAACGCATAGTTGCTTCCGGTTGTTCATTTTCTGATGAAATCGCTGCACGTCCTCTTTTGATTTCAGAAAGCTTTGTCATAAGCTTTTGATTATTAAGCTCACTTGTTAAAGGTGGTAACAATGGATAATTTGCCCCTAATGTTGGATCAGCATAGCCTACCATTACAATTGGCCAAGTAGGGAAAACACCTACAAGATCTTCTGCTCCTTTAGCTACATATTGTTCCCATGTATGAGAGAATACCTGTTGGTCTAAAAGCTTTTCAGAGTATAAACGGTTTAAGTATTTTAAGTATTCCTTATATCCATCCTGAACGAATGCATATCCAACCTTGCCATCCTTTTCAAAAATTCCGCCTTGTTGGTTAATTCCGAAAGCCGGCATAAAGTGATATCTAAGTTCAGCAACACTTGAAGCAGTTAATGGAATTTCATCCGCTTTTCCGTTTTTATTTGGATCTTTTTCTTTATAATCCTTTAATAATTGGTATAGCTCTTCAGTTGATTCAGGTCTTTTATCAACACCTAGATTTTTTAACCAGTACCCATTCATCCACATAATTGGTACTTGAGATGTTGTAGATGTATCAATCCCTGGTAACGCATAAATATGACCATCTGGTGCTGTTATAGAAGACTTTAAATCTGGATATTTTTCCATTACCTTTTGTAAATTTGGTGCATATTGGTCAATTAGGTCCTCAAGTGGAGCTAGTAATCCTTGTGTACCGTAGTCAACCTCTTCGGCAGCAGTGAAGTTTGCTCCGAAAAAGACGTCCGGAAGCTCCATACTCGTAAACGCTAATTGTTTTTGCTGTGCATATTGATCTGATGTTGAAGTTCTGTAGGTGAAATCCATATTAGTTAACTCTTTCATTTTCTTGAAGAAATTCATATCTCCCCAATTTGGCTGAAGCGGTGAACTCTGTCCCATCATTTCTAAAGTTAACGCTTCATTTACAATTGGATATCCTGTTGCATTTAAGTTCTTTGGTGCTTCTTTCTCTTTTGATACTTCTTCTTTATTCGAACAGGCTCCAAGAAGTAAACTAGATGCTAACAACACTGTTCCAGCTATTTTCATTTGCTTTTTGAACTTCACAAAGAATCCCCCTTAATTGTAATTATGTTTCATCTAATAAATGCCCCTTGTCAGACTTCCCCCTTCTTTCTCACCCCCTTGTTAAATGGAAAACAATCATCCTTTTACAGAGCCAATCATGACGCCTTTTAAGAAGAAGCGCTGTAAGAATGGATAGGCGATTAATAATGGAGCCGCAGATACAATCATGACTGCATATTTCACAATACTTGCAATTCGTGCTTGTTCCCCAATCGCCTCTATGTTTCCACCTTGCATCATGATTTCTGTTGCAATTTCTTGCTGTATTAAAATTTCCCTTAAAATAAGCTGTAGTGGGAAAAGTTCTCGATCCGTTAAATAAATTAATGCTCCAAAATACTGATTCCAATGGCCGACTCCATAGAATAGAGCCATTACTGCAATAATTGGTGCGGATAATGGTAGCACAATCTGAAAGAACGTTCTGAATACAGAAGCACCATCCACCTCTGCTGCTTCCTCTAAACCTCTTGGAATCGTTACTTTAAAGAAAGTCATTGTTACGATAATATTCCATACAGATGCTGCACTAGGGATAACCATAGCCCAAATGGTATTGACCATTCCTAGATCTCTAACGAGGAGATAAGTTGGAACAAGCCCACCATCAAAGAACATGGTGAAAATCAGCATACCCATTATGACGCCTTTACCAACTAGCTCTGTTCGAGATAAGGCATATGCGCATGGTAAAGTAACAGCCAGGTTAATAAAAGTACCCAACAATGTGTAAAAAATCGTGTTTCGATATCCTATCCAAATGTCTTTACTTTCAAAGACCCTTTGGAATCCTTCAAATGTAATATCCTTTGGGAACAACCACATTTCACCAGAGTTTACAAAGCTCGGGTTACTAATCGATGCACTCACGATATAAATAAGTGGATACATGATAATTATGATGAAAAACCAAACGAGAATTTTATTCGTGATATCAAACATTCGATCCGATTTTGTTTCCATGATTTTGCTAGACTTTTTCGGTTTTATCTTCATGCTGGATACTCCTTTACCATAGACTTGTACCCGTTTTTCTTGCGAGTCTGTTAAATACGATTAAAATGATAAAGTTTATTACGGAGTTAAATAATCCGACAGCCGTCGAGTAGCTAAACTGACCATTCAATAATCCAATGTCATATACATAGGTTTGAATGACTTGGGAAGCCTCTAGGTTCAACGGATTCTGCATTAAAAGGATTTTTTCAAAACCAACTGACATAAAGTTACCCATATTTAAGATGAGGAGAATAATAATTGTTGGCATGATTCCAGGAAGGTTTATATGCCATATCCTTTGCCATCTAGTTGCTCCATCTACTTTTGCGGCTTCATGCAACTGTGGATCAATCCCCGCTAAGGCTGCTAAGTAGATAATCGCTCCCCATCCGAGGTTTTGCCATTCTCCAGAAAACACAAAGATTGTTTTGAACCATGCAGGGCTTGTCATAAAATCAATAGGTTCAAAGCCTAATAGTTGAATGAAATGATTGATAATACCTGTCGCGGGATCCAAAAATGCAATAAGCATACCAACGAAAACAACTACAGAAATAAAATGTGGTGCATAGGTAATAGTTTGGGCGGTTTTTTTGAACTTTCCATCCCTTAATTCATTTAATGACAATGCAACAATTATAGAAACTGGGAAAAGCAATAATTGATATAAATTAATCGATAATGTATTCCACATTAAGTCCCAGAAATAATACGATTCAAAAAATCTAGTAAAATGATCGAAACCAACCCATTCACTACCAAGAATGCCATCTACTGCTCGAAAATTCTTAAATGCAATTTGCACACCATACATTGGATAGTATTTAAAAACTAGAAAATAGATAATTGCTGGTGCTAGTAAAATATATAACTGCCAATGCTTAATGATCTTCCTCATTCTCTGTGTTCTTACTTTACGATCTTTTGGTACCCCGTTTGAAATGGAAGTTTTCGGGTCATTGGTTTCAATATTCACTGTTTTATTCATGAGAGTTGAGACAACCCCTTTCATTCATATATAAGGGAAAAATCCTGGCGCTACACACTCGCATAACGCCTCTTCAAGTAGTTATTCATAGGAAATAGGGGTTTGTTCTTCTCAGAACTTAAATTTCATGTCCTGGAATAAACCCTCTTCTCACATTACCACCTGTTGGGAATTTTAACGTTTGGGCATATTTGGCTCGACTTACACAGCCTCGAACTGTCCCTAGTGCTTTGTAATAGTCATAGTATCGGAATGATTTTGAATTCATAATAAACCAATAGTTTGACAACGCTTCCAGATATGTTTCAAATTCTTCAGACACATCTACAAAAATATCAGGAACGTATCCCTCCATGTCCTCCCAGTTTTCACTATGATAGAATGGGTAGAAATGTGGAGGTAGACCTTCTAGATCAAATCCTGGAAGACCTGCCTTTAATTGGGCAGCTTCTACAATTCTCGGACAAAGTGCATGGTCGGGATGGATACTGTTCACCCAGTGTGTGATTACAACAGTTGGACGCAGTTTACGCATTAGTGTTGCCACACGGGTAACAATCTCATCATCCAGCTTCAATTCTGCATCCTTGTAATCTAGTGTTATACTTTTTCCACCTAAGATTTCTGCCACTTTTTCAGCTTCTTGGATTTTCTGTTTACGGTAGTCATCTACTGATATATGTGGAGGATTTCCTTTTTCACCTGCAGTCAAATGAACAAATGTCACATCCCATCCAGCTTTTGCATATTTATGAGCAATTGCTCCACCTTGAATCTCGACGTCCCCACAGTGTGCTCCTACTAGGACTAAATGCTTCTTATTTTCCATTTTGTTTACACCTCTCCTATTTTTTGTTAATATGTAATTATTTTTAGAATACTCCCAAAACTGTACGTAAGACTATAGGAACTAATTACCATATAAATGAAGATAACGCTTACAAACCTAAATAAAAAATATAGAATTTCTTCTATACTAAACTTTTGAACTATCAACAGTATATCACGGAATAAAAACAAATGAAATCTAATTTTATTAAAAAATATAATATATTGTATTTATATTTCAAAAATTATTAACTTATGCTTCTTATGCAAAAATAATGGCCGACTCATATTAGAGTCAGCCCTTTCCATAGTCACTATTTAAATTTACTGCTTGCTGTGCTACTTCAATCGCTTCTCGAACAAACCCATTTGTAAGTTTGATGCTTTCTTTAGCGACTTCTAAATTAACTGCTGCCTTGATCATCACAATGGCTGGCTTTACTTCATAATTTGTTATTTCTAGTATTTGTTCCACCTTGTTATAAGGCTCTTTCGTTATTGTAGATACAATGTTTTTTGCACGTTCCTTTAATTTCACATTACTAGCATTTACGTCCACCATTAAATTTTCATATACCTTACCTAGTTTTATCATGGATGAGGTAGTAATCATGTTCAATACAAGTTTATGGGAGGTTGCTGCTTTCATACGTGTTGAGCCCGTCAATACTTCTGGTCCTGTTAATACTTCAATGGCTATATCAGAGTATTTACTAATGATTGAATCCTGATTACTCGATAAGCTAATCGTTTTTGCACCAATCTTTTTTGCATACTGAAGTGCACCTACTACATAGGGCGTTCTTCCGCTTGCTGCAATTGCTACTACAACATCATGGTTGGTAAGGTTTTTTGCACCTAAATCCTGTGCCCCTAAATGAGGGTCGTCCTCTGCACCTTCTACTGCTTCCACTAAAGCACGACTTCCCCCAGCCATGATTCCCTGAACCAATTCAGGCGAGGTACGATAGGTTGGCGGGCATTCTACAGCATCCAGGATTCCAAGTCGCCCACTTGTACCGGCTCCTACATAAATTAATCTTCCACCGTTCAATAGCGATTGATAGACGATATCGACAGTCGCTGCAATTTCAGGCAATACTGCTTCTACACAACCAGCAACCTTTTTATCTTCGTCATTAATGGTCTCTAATATCTCTCGAGTTGACAATTGGTCGATATTCATACTTTTTTCATTTCTCATTTCTGTCGTTAATGCTTCAATTTTTAACATGTATCATCCATCCTGTATTCATATTTCTGATGCTTTCTCATATTTAGGGAACGTTTTGGCTGTCCCCCACATAACGACGTAAGCTATAACACTTCCCCCAAAAAAGAAAAGGAAAGCCGGGAAAAACTTCAAAGATAAATAGATACTTATACTAATGATCACAAGTAAAAATATAGTGAGAATTGGATGAACCATCCCTATTACGAATGACCATTTTACATATTGTCCAATCTTTAAATTGAAATGAACAAATAAAGGAAAGATATACAAAAGAATTATAATGTATATTAGAAATAGCGCTATTACACCATAACTGGCTATAAAATAAGCTAGGCTTTCTTGACTTCTTAAAATTTGAAATTCAATCGACAACAAATAACCAATCAATAACATACTAATTCCAATGATATTAGATTTCACAAATTCACTTTTATATGACTTCCAAAAAGACCTAAAAATGTCTATATCTTTTTCTCCAATAATCCATTTTCGGACAACAGCAAACATTGCCACCGTTGCTGGCATAAACCCAAAAACAATTAATCCAAGTAAGGCAAACCCGACCCATAGCAAATTGAGATATGCGAACTTTGTAATTGATACACATAAACGATAATATCCACTTGCTATGCCATTCATGCAAACATCCCCCTATAGATTGATAGTCTTTGTGTAGCCTTATTCTTTAACGGAGCCAATTAATACACCTTTAACAAAAAACCTTTGTAGAAATGGGTAGACAATAAGTAAGGGCAAAGCCGATACAATAATCACCGCATATTTTACTAGTGAAGCCGTTTTTACTTGCTCAACAAAAGACTGAGCTGTCCCCGCTCCCCCTGCGATACCTTCAGCACTAACTTCATTTAAGATCAGTATTTGTCTTAAAATCAGTTGCAGTGGATAAAGACTTTCATCAGATAAATAAATTAATGCGTTAAAATACTGATTCCATAATCCAACAGCATGGAATAGTGCCATTACCGCTATAATCGGAAGCGATAAGGGTAAAACCACTTTACGAAAAATGGTAAAGTCAGAGGCACCATCTATTTTAGAAGCCTCCACTAATTGGTCTGGAATCGTCTGTTCAAAAAAGGTTTTAGCAACAAGAATGGACCATGCTCCTACAACACCTGGGATGACAATCGCCCAAATGGTATTCAACATCCCTAGGGACTGAACAACAAGGTAGGTTGGAATTAACCCCCCACTAAATAGCATGGTGATTAAAATCACCCATAGCAAAATCTTTTTCCCCTTAAGTTCTTTTCGAGATAATGCATATGAACAAGGTAGAAGAACGAGTAGGTGAAGTAAGGTCCCCACAATGGTATAAATAATTGTATTTTTATACCCAACCCATATGGCGTCATTCTGAAAGACCCTTTGAAAACCTGCAAATGATACATCAACTGGCCAAAGCCACATCCTACCGCTATTTACCGCATCGGGATCACTAATAGAAGCACTAATAACAAAAATTAACGGATATACAATGATTAACGTAATAACTGCTACAAATATTGTATTCATGATATCGAACGCTTTATCTGATAGACTAAATGTTTTCATGTGATCACCTCTTACCACAAGCTATTGTTACTAACACGTCTTGCTAAATAGTTGACGAGTACTAGTAGTATGATGTTAATAACAGAATCGAACAATCCAATAGCAGCAGCAAAACTATACTGTCCTTCAATCAAACCGGTTTGATATACAAATGTTTGAATGATATCAGATGTCTCCGCATTTAATGAGTTCTGCATCAAAAGAACTTTTTCAAAACCAATAGACATGAAACTTCCAATATTTAGAATAAATAACACGACAATTGTAGGGAATATCGATGGAATATTAATATGAATAATTCGTTGTATTCTGGTCGCACCATCAACCCTTGCCGCCTCATGTAATTCTGGATTTACTCCTGCTAACGCAGCTAGATAAATAATCGTCCCCCAACCAAGTGACTGCCATTGACCAGACCAAACATATATATGTCGAAACCAGTCAGGGTCTGTTAGGAATCTAATTGGTTCACCGCCCAGGGTTACAACAATATGATTAACTAAACCTGTTACAGGATCTAGAAATGCAACCAGCATACCTACAACAACAACCACAGATATAAAATGTGGGGCATATGTGAGTGTCTGCGACCATTTTTTAAATGGTCCATGCTTTAACTCATTTAAAGCGAGGGCAAAAATGATTGGTAACGGAAATAGTATTAAACCATACGCGCTTAATATGATTGTATTTTTTAAGAGTCGCCAAAAATAATAGGAATTAAAAAAACGCTCAAAGTGTTCAAATCCAATCCAAGGACTACCTACTATTCCCAGATTCGCATAGAAGTCTTTAAAAGCAATTTGAACTCCGTACATAGGGATGTAGTGGAAGATGGTGAAATATGTAAATGCTGGTAGTAAAAATACATATAACTGCCAATTGAGTAATAGATTCTTTTTAGCACGTTTTAATCTACTACTCGCATATACCTGTGTTTGTATGGTTGTTTCTGGTTTAGCCTCCACTTAATAGCCTCCTTTCCAAACAAAAACGGGGGAAGAGGTCTCCCCCTAGACATCCTTTATCTTCCTGTTTCGTTACTATTCTTTTTTATAACGGTCGTACGCAGCCTGATGGATCTTCATTAATTCTTCTAGTCCCATTTTTTCAATCGTTTCTACGTAGTTATCCCATTCCGAGAATGGAAGGTCACCAGAAATAAACTTGTCTCTTTGTTCTGCTACATATTTATTAATATCTGCTCCTGTAGACGATAAAAACCTATTTTCCTCTTCTGTATACAAGAACGCTGGCCAAATTTCTTCAGGAACATATGGCGTAATCTTTTCTGCTGCTTCTAATGAGGTTGGGGCATTTTCAGAGCCTTGGAAATATTCTTGTTTGATGATTCCTTGAATTCCACCTAACCAAGTAAGATACTTTGCAAGCTCCTGTTCCATCGTTAAGCCTTCAGCACTATTTACGATTTTATCTGTATATACATATTTTCCATCAGCTGTTTTCTCGTACGTTTCTCCCTCTACACCCATGTAGTAAAGTCTCGCACCTTCATCACTATAGAAGTAGTCCATCCATCTAACCGTAGCTGCTGGATTTGGATTTTCACTCGTAATGACAAAGTTTCCAATGGAAGATACTGACGGTGCAACCTTAGAAAATTCTTGATGTCCGTTAGGACCCTTTAATGCTGATGCACTTACATAATCACTTCCGATTTCATCTCCAAAAAGTTCTATCGGATCATAGAATACGGTACTTGCATACTTTCCTTCTGAAGCATTTGCTAAGTATTGACCCCAATCAATGGAGAAAATATTTTGCTCAACCAAGCCTTCTGAATAAAGTTTATGTACATATTCTAGCAATGCTTTAAAATCATCTGATGTTGCATAGAAGCGGACCTCGTCTTCATTTTCTGGGTTTACATCAATATTTGCATTTCTGACACCCTTGTTACTGACTCCGAATGAACCCTGTAACCAAGATACAAATTCAGCCATACTTGTCCCACCATATGGTATTTTTCCGGTTTTTTCTTTTGATGCTTTTAAGAATTGGTAAAACTCCTCAGTTGTCTCTGGTACCTCCATACCCGCTGCATCAAGGGCTTCTTGACTAAACCAAGGTCTACTAGCAATTCGAACAGACATAAAATCTGGTGAAACTATAGATGGAAGAGAATAAATATTTCCATCTGGGAAAGTAATTGCCTTTCGTATTTCAGGGTTTTCATCCATTAGTTTCTTTAAATTTGGTGCATATTGATCAATTAGATCGTTTAACTTTAAAAAAGTTCCTTGTTTACCGTATTTAAAAAGATCTAGTGTTGGCATTGCAGATAAGAAAAACACATCTGGAAGATTTCCACCAGCTAAAGCAAGGTTTCTTTTTTCTTCTAAGGAATCTGTTTGTATTTGTTCCCACTCAAGATTGACATTTGTCATTTCGGCATATGTATTCCAAATCAAGATGTCATTCCAATCGGAATTCACATTTTGAGCCGACTTCCCTGTAAAGACTTTTAACGTTAATGGATCTTTGACAATAGGAAAACCTGTTTCATTAACATTGGCTAACGCTTCCTCATCTAATTTTGGATTTTCTTCCTTTTTTGAGGATGTATTGTTGCTACATGCAGCGAGGAGCATGATTAACGCTATTCCTACTAAAAACAATTGTTTTGTCAGTTTCATATTTGTAGTCCCCCTTTATTGGTACTCTTTGTGCTTATTCAAATTACAGAAACTCACCGTTCCCTGCATTACTTTCTCCCTTTCATAGCGGTATAATAGATTCACTATTTACCTTCCACTAATCTTTTCTTAACAGTAACCGGTAGATTTCCTTTAACTTCCTCCTTTCCGAAAATTGCGCCAGCTGCTACTTTTAAGGCTGGATATGTGAATTCATAGGTATTTATATAGACTGGAACATCTGGTAAATATCCAAAATCGTACGGGCTTCTCATCGCAATTACAATGACAGAGCCCTTCTCCTTTATTAGCTTCTCAACTAAAGCAATTTGATTACTGCTCGGGGTAATTGTGAGCGTCCCTACAATAACCGTGTCATACCCTTTTGCCTTTTCAACAATGGCTGAAACCTCTTTTTCATCTAACGCACTTGAAAACGGGTAGATATCCGCCTCTGGCTGATACTCTTTTATTGCTGCACCTAATGAAAGGTTGGCATATCGCTTATCCTCCACCTGCATGGTTGTGCCATTGTCGGGATGTACTACAAGTATGCGCGAGTTATTTTGGGGAAGCGGTAACATTCCATCATTTTTTACAATCGTCACACTATCCTTATAGGCTTCATAAGCAATTTTTTCATGCTCTTTACTTCCTACTGTTTCAGGTACAATTGGTTCATCCTCTAAAGAAATATCTTGCCAGCTCAAGTACTTTTCTTTAAGCACTTTGATTCTTTGAAGTGCTTGGTCGATTTCTTCTTCAGTTAACTCTCCATTTTCAATTGCTTTTAAAATTTCCTCAATCGCCCCAACCTGTCTTTCAAGGGTGTGGGAAATCATCACATAATCTACCCCAGCTTTAAGGGCAGCAACAGCTCCTTTTTCCGTACCAACTCCATGTAAAATTGCATTCATCTCCATACAATCTGTTGTGACAACACCATTAAATTTTAGTTTTTCACGCAATAAACCCGTGATAACCTTCCTGGAGATCGTTGCTGGTACACCTGGTTCTGTTTCTATCGATGGAAAGTAAACATGTGCAGTCATGATTGTATCTGCACCTTCTGCAATACATTCTCTAAAAGGTTTTAATTCAATCTCTTCAAGTCTTGTCAATCCGTGTGGAATCGTTGGTAAATCTAAATGTGAATCAACATTGGTGTCCCCATGGCCTGGAAAGTGCTTAAGGGTTGTAGCAATACCAGCCTCTTGCATTCCTTGCATGGAAGCCCGGCCAAACTTTGAGACACTTTCAGCGGATTCTCCAAATGAGCGAACTCCGATAACAGGATTATCCGGATTATTGTTAACATCTAAAACAGGAGCGAGATTCCAGTTAATCCCTAAAGCCTTTAGCTCGATTCCTGTAGCGACCCCCACATTGTATGCGTGATTAGGATTACCTGTAGCACCAAGGGTCATAGCTCCTGGAAAAATAGTAGCTCCCTCTCCTAAACGACGAACCACTCCATTTTCCTGATCCACACATATCAATAGTGGATGCGTATACCCAGCCTTTTTTGCCTCTCGTTGGAGGTCTGTAGTAAGAGCTAGTACCTCCTTAGGGGCTCCAATATTTCTGCCAAATAAAATAATCGCTCCAATATGATAGGTATGAATTAAATCTCGTATCTCCTGTGGGACCTTAGTTCCGTTAAAGCCAATTACAAGTAATTGTCCTACTTTTTTTGCTAATTTTTCACGATTCATCGTTACACCTTCCTTTATTTTTTGTTACGTTAGATTACCTGCTGTTACAATCCTTCGGTAAATATTCCGTCCAATTGTTCCCTCCGGCATTTTATACGGTCCTTCAAAGTAAAGACGTTCTTCCTCTAGTTCTTCAATATGACTGATGTTGCCCTTCAACCACTCTTCAATTCTGAACTGTGCCGTTTCTAAACGAGAAAGCAATCCACCATATCTGATTTCAATGACTTCCCAGCCAAAAGGTTTATTCATCGAAAACCAGAGTTTTCTATGTTTTAAGCGTAGTATTTTGGAGCTCTCTATTAAACTAGCTAATTGTACTTTGATCGATTCCATCTCATTTTTATCACCTGCATCATATGCTTCTTTAAGCTGGATTCCGATTTCCGCTTTCACACTTAGGACTCGCGCCAACTGCTCATAAAATTCAAACATATACTGCCATTCAGGATTCTTTCTACTTGCATCTTTTAGCTTCGGAATCAAGTTTTTGTAATGCTGATTCATCGGCAGGCCTTTGATATTCTGATCGTATAGTCCAATTAACACATCCTGCCAAAGTAAAAACTTCGATGGGTTTGATTCATGTAGATTGTTTTCAGATACTCCAGGTGTTTCATCAAAAAGATTTAAAACCATGAAATCGCTGTATGTTCCACCTGTGCAGAAGTGAAATCGTTCCGCAACCTCCTGTCTAGTTACGATTTTATGATAGGCATGCTCTGCAAAAAGCTGCAGTATCGGCAGGGAAGTTGTTAGTGGAGTTTCAGCACCATTGTCCCCCCACATCGTTGCAAATACTTCTTTTACGCCTTCTTTCTTACATGCATTTAATGCTGCCTCTGTTGTAACAATTGCCTTTCCGTAGTTAGGGGATATCCCATTCCAAGTCCATACTCCACCTGCAAAAATGGGATTAGAACCAAGTTCTTTATGCTTTTGAATAAAAGTACGATAAAACTCCTCATCTGAATGATAATAATCCCAATATACGAGCTGAGCATTTGGAATAGATGAAATAACTTCTTGAGGGATTTCCGCCTCTAAGTCATAATAACCGCCGTATTTTGAACCCAATCGGAAGTACATATCACTCCAAATCATTGACTTTAGTCCGAGCCCCTCCGTGATATCAACTACTTTTTCAAGGTGTTTATTCATAATCACAAAGCGCTCTTCATAGCCGTTATTATCTAAAAATCGGCCCAATCCTAGCTGATGTGCTTCGTCCATTCCGATATGAATCCTTTTTGATTTGAATGGTTTTGTTGCAGCCGTAATAACTTTTTCCAGAAATTGATAGGTCTCTGGTTCACCTACTAATAAGATATCGGCTGTATCTCTTATATTAGTGGCAAAATTCCATTTGAGAGCTTCCGTTAAATGTGCAAGTGTTTGGATACAAGGGATCATTTCAATTCCTAAAGCCTGGGCGTACTCATCACAGACTCTAAGTTCTTCCTCTGTATAACGCCCCCTCATGTAGCCGAAATACGGTAATTCCTTTACCTCATATGTATCTTCCGTATAGATCATAAGAGTATTTAATCCCATGACTGCCATTTTCCTTAATAAGCTCTTAATCTCACTAACTGTCAAAACACCATTTCTAGATGCGTCTAACATTGCCCCTGTCATTTCAAATTGTGGTTCTTCTGTTATTTCAAACACTCCACGTTTTTTGAAATATTCAAGCCATATACCTAATCCTCTAAAGAAATGAATCTTTTCCTCGAAATGAATTTCTGCCTTATTCGCTTCACTTTTAACAAAGATTGGTCCTTTTCTTTGAATGACTTGAACTTGGAAGCCTTCATCCTCTTCTTGAAATGATAATTCAGAGGAAAGTAAATGTATGCCGTCTTTGATATTTTCGATTTCACCCGTAAATCTAATTTTCATTTTGAAAATATCCTCCTTGTTCAGCCTTTGGTAACGTTTCCAAGTTAATGTTTTCCAAATTGCTATTCTATTAATAAAGATACCATAAAAGAAGTGGTTTTAAAATAAAATTTTAAATAATATTATAATTTTTTGTATATATATTTCATTTATGACAAAAAGGCCCCTGTTCTTATCAGAGAATAGGAGCAAAGTTAAACTATTTCTATTTATTCTTTTACCCCACCAAGGGTTAATCCTTTTACAAAGTGGCGTTGAAACATCATAAATACAATAATCATAGGGATCGATGCAATAGCTGCCCCACTCATTAGAAGCTTGAAACTTGCAAGGTTTGCATCCTGTAATGTTTTTAACCCTACAGGTAATGTATATAGATTTGCATCGTTTAACACGATAATTGGCCACAGGAATGAATTCCAGACGTTCATAAAGGTAAAGATTCCTAGAGCTGCAAGACCTGGTTTTGCCAATGGCAGAATGATTTTCCAATACGTTTTCCATTCGCTTGCACCATCGATTTTCGCTGCATCTATTAGTTCATCCGGGATCGAGTGCATAAATTGCCTCATTAAAAATACCCCAAATACCATTGCTAAGTCTGGAAAAATAAGAGCCCAGTGGGTATCCATAATTCCAAAGTTTCGTACCATGATAAACAACGGCACTAACGTTACTTGACCTGGAATCATCATCGTAGCAATAATCGACCAGAAAATGAGATTCCTTCCCGGGAACCGCTTTTTCGCGAGGACGTACCCGGCCATTGAGTCAAAGAGGAGTATCCCAATTGTCACCACTACAGCTATATAAAAACTATTAAAAAACCAGATACCTACATTATTTTTATTAAACAAGGTCGTAAATCCTGAGAACGTATCTTCAATGATGTAGTCCATAACATCACGATGATAGGCTGCTGCTTCAGCGTCACCAGCACTTTCCGCGTCCCTAGCCTTCCCCCAATGCTCAAAGTACTCTGTAATCCCAACTGGGTACATTTTCGGAGGATTTGAATCTACATAAGATACTTGACGTTCTAGTTCTTCATCTTGGTAGCTGCTTAGTTGCAAGGAGGTACTAAATACCCAATACAACGGTAAAAGGGAAACAATGGCAAAAACCGATAGTAATACATAAATAATAAGCTTGTTTACTTTTTGAATACCTGATGTCATTATGCTTCCCTCCTAGTCATCGTACCGAAGTAAACGGAATTGAATAATTGAAAATAAAAGAATGATAAAGAATAAAACAACGGATTGTGCTGCTGCAAAGCCAAACTCGAAGTCTCTAAAGCCTGTCTTATAGATTAAGTGAACAAGAGTTTCTGTAGCCGTGCCTGGTCCACCGCCCGTCATCATGATAATTTGTGTAAATACCTGAAACGAACCGATTGTACTAAGTAATACTAAATATAAGGTAGACGGTTTTAATAATGGCAATGTAATGCGGTACCACTTTTGAAAACTATTTGCTCCATCAATAGTTGCCGCTTCATATAATGTATTTGAAATCGAACCCATTGAAGCAAGATAGAGAATGATTCCGACTCCAAATGGAATTAAACATTGCATGATGATTAAGGCCCAAAGTGCGGATGAAGATTGTCCCAACCAGTTAAGAGGTTCTATTCCAAACCACCCTAGCACATAGTTAAACAATCCAAAGTCGTAGTTGTACATCCAGCGCCAGACCATCGCAACAATTACCATTGATGTAACTGTTGGTAAATAAAAGGCTCCTCGGAAGAAGCTTTGAGATAGTTTGCCAAGAGGATGGATGAGAGAAGCAATGATAAGTGCACTTATTACGTTAAAAGGTACCGTTACAACAGTAAATAAGAATGTATTTCCTAACGCGTCGTAAAAGGCATCACTTTTAAACACCTTGATATAGTTGTCTAAACCTGCCCATTCACTCCCAAAAATTTTGTATTCCTGGAAGGAGATGATAAACGCCCACACAACCGGGATCGCAATAAATGCTATAAACAGGATAAGTTTTGGAAGTAAAAATAAATATGCGGAATAGTTCTTTTTCATTTGTAGCCAGATAGTTGGTTTTTTTGTCTGTACTACTGCATTTGCAGTTTGATGAACGGGTTTCAACGCAATTCCCCCAATCTTTCATTTGGCAGCAGGTAGCCCATTTAAGGCTACCCACCTTATGCCTATTACTACTCACCTAACAATTCATTGACCTTCTTCTCAGCAGCCTTCATTGCTTCCTCTGCTGTCTTTTCACCATTGAATACTAACTGAAGCTCTGTTTGAATGGCTTCATCAATTTTCTTCCATTCAGGGTGACGTGGAAGCATAACAACTTGTGAAGACATTTCTTGTGCACGCTTCATTTCTGGATTGTCCTTATAAGGGTCCATGTCTGCAGCGCTCTTACGTGCAGGGAAAATACCATACTCAGTTGCCATCGTAAATTGCTCATCAGTTGTTGAGATGAACTTAATAAATTCGCCAACCATTTCTTTTTTCCCTTCATCCTCTTGGTGGAACATTGTCCAACCACCTACACCACCGATTGTTACAGGCTCACCTGATTTACCTGTTGGGTAGTTTGCAACTGCAAAGTTTGTAGGATATTTTGTTTGTGCTGAGCTAATCGCCCATGTAGCCCATGGCTGCATGGCAACTGTACGTTGCTCTTCGTTTGCCCATGCTTGGAATGTACCACCAACATCCTGACCACCTAATGTTTCAGGCGCTACATTATGCTTTAATTTCAAATCAGCAAGTTGTTGAATCGCTTCTACCGCTTCTGGCTCGGTGAACGTAAATTTTGACATATCTTCATTTAATGGGCTTCCACCATTGATATAGAAGAACGGCCATGCTTCATAGTAACCAGGAAGGATATATGTTGAGAATCCGAATACATCTGTTTTACCATCGTTATCACGATCAAATGTTAGCTTTTCAGCTGCTGCAAAGAATTCATCCCATGTCCATTCACCATTTGCTGGTGGCTCAACTCCACGCTCTTCGAAAAGATCTAGGTTTAAAAGCATCGCATGTACAGTTAGAGAGTTTGGAACTCCATATAATTTCCCATCAAATGTGTAAGCATCTAATGCATTTTCATAAAAGTCCTTTAGTTCATCCTCTGTAAATAAGTCATCAACTGATTCAATTACACCTTGTTCAATATGGTCAATACTTACCGCACTACCACTAATATCAACTGGCGCAACATCAGGCCAAGATTGCCCTGCGATTGAAACGCCTAATTTATCAGGAAGCTCTGCCCATGGAACTTGAACTAGATCAACCTTAACCCCTTCATGCGCTGCTTCGAATTCTTTAATTTTACTTTCCATCCAGTGGAATTTATTGTCTTTATCATCTGGCCAACGTGGTCCATCCCATACTGTGATTGTACCCGTCCATTCCTTTTCACTATCTTCGCCGCCATCTTTTGTTGTGTTCTCTTTCTTGCTACATGCCGCTAACAATCCAACTACTAAAATACTTATAAGAAAAAGACTAAGCCATTTTTTCATTCTACTTTTCCCCCTTACGTATCTTTCATCATTGTTTTTTCAGTACCAACGGAACACTATATTCGTAGCTCTTGCCCTCGCCTCCCTTCAGTAACTCAATGGTATAATGTGCGAAAACCGCTCGCTTTCACTGCGGGTTCTCACCTGACCTACTTTTCCCGCATGAATCTCGCTATTTTCGCTCATTTATACATGTAAAAGTTTTATTTATAGAGCAATTTTCCCCATAATAACCGGGGCGCTTGCTCCTGTTGCCGATGGAAGATTATTGGGTCGTTTGTTGATGCATTGGTAGCCTAGTAATGCAAAGACAATGGCTTCCTTAGCATCAGCTTGTATGCCCAGCTCATCTGTACTTCCTAATTTGATTGACGGAGGCAGATTAGCTTGCAATCTCTTTCGTAGTGTTTGATTGTACCAACCACCACCGCTAATAAAAATCTCTTGGATTTTATAAGAATCTATAAATCTCTTACATTCTTCAGCGATTGTTCGTGCTGTTAGTTCTGTAATGGTTGCTACCTTATCGTCAGGTCCTAAATCTGCTTTTGCATTCCAAAGTTCTCTTGCATAATCAAATCCAAACAGCTCTCGACCTGTACTTTTTGGTGCCGGCAAGCGGTAGTATTCATGATCTAAAAGCTCCTCAAGCCATTGTTCGTCTACCTTACCAGCTGCAGCTATTTCCCCATTTTTATCATAGGTTTGTTTTCCGTTCGTTGCCCACATTGTAAAGGCATCAATCAGCATGTTTCCTGGGCCTGTATCAAACGCAAGCACCTTTTCATGACTTTTAGCTGGGGGTAAAACGGTGATATTTGCGATTCCGCCAATATTTGCTAGGATTCTACCACTTGTATCCGCTCTAAATAATAGATCATCAGCATATGGAACGAGTGGTGCACCTTGGCCGCCAACCGCCATATCACGAGTCCGGAAATCCCCAACCGTTATAACACCTGTTCTTTCTGCAATCACTGCAATATCCCCAATTTGCAAGGTTGAAGTAATCGTATAGTCTTCTACCCTTTTACCTTCAGGTTGATGAAAAATAGTCTGACCATGTGAGCTAATCAGGTCTACATCTTTCATTTCAAGACCCGCTTCAGTAACAACTTTTTTTGCTGCTTCCGCAAACAACTCACCTAGAAGCATATTTGTTAAAGATATCTCCTCAAGCCGAGCTTTACTCGGGTCACATAATGCCAAGATTCTTGCACGCATGGTTTCTGAATACGATAGTGTTGAAAATTGAATCAGATTGACTTGAATTTTTTGATGGTCATCTTCGGAAATATTGACTAGTGCTGCGTCTATTCCATCTAGAGATGTACCAGACATCAAGCCCACAACTTGCTTTTGGCTCACTTCAAACTCTCCCATCATTTGTTCGTTCGCTTTTCTGAACAGTAGCTCTTAAAATCTATTTTTATATAAATCTCCACTAGTAAAACGCTTACATATTAGCCTTCTATCTTAATTTCGTGACTCCTTTGATAAATTATTTCCTTTTAGGGGATAAAATGTAAATTAATTATAACAAAACTTTATTTCCTTTGAAATAAATATTCAAAATAAACCAAAAAATGATGTACTTATATTTTAACCTGTTAAACTCATCTAATCTCCTAATATTCATTGCTTAGCAGTTCTTAAGAACAGCGTCATTTTATTTTATTATTATGTATGCACAAGAAAAATATTATTTTATTTACTTCAAAATAGTTTATAAGTCCATATACCACAAAAACCGCTGCTCTTTCTCGAACAGCAGTTTCCGTGGTATTTCTTATTTCACCTTACTCAAAACAGATTTACTCTGTAAAGACATGTTTGGATAATAAGAAGTTAGGATTCTATCAAACTCATATCCTAAAGTAGTTCCTAGATAGTATGCGCCATATTGACTCATACCAACACCATGCCCGTTTCCGCCTCCATAAAAAGTTGCACCCTTTTCTTCATCGATTTCAAAACCAAAGAAAGCTGAAGGTAAAATCGTATAATTATCTAGTGTACCTGTGTATTCAGAGCTTCCTGCAGTGGCACGATGCAACACAACAGTATCGCCTTGTGTAAACGCATTTGATGGTCTGATTGTGAAACGGATATTGTACTCTTTAATAATTTTGTACGTTCCTGTTGTACCTTCAATGACAAGCTCCATAATGTTTCCACCATCACCACGTTTTACAACGTACATATTGATAAACTCCCCAATTCCTTCAGCAGGAATCGGTTGGCTTACAAACTCTCCTGCTTCGTTTTGAGTTAACACAAACTTAGGGTCTGCGGCTTGTCTACTCACTATGTTAGCATTGATTGTATTCTCTAATTCTTCCTTGGATAGACTTACCTTCCATCTAAACCATGGAGAATTTCCATCATATCCTGTATGAGATAATGTTTTATAGAATGCAAGAACCTCTTCTTCACTTTGTGTGTCAATTTCTAGCATTTTACTAGGATCATTTGGATCAAATGTATGACTTTGCGCGATTAAGTAAGGTAGAACCTTACTTGGGAATGTACCGTCTTCTTCAGCCCAAACCTGGTGTTTAGACGCCCCGTAGCCCCCTGAGGTTGAATAGTATCGTGCATCTACTAAACTGCCATCTTCACCTAACATAATGATTCCCTCTGTTTCATTTACAGCCTGTGTTGTAGCAGCATTTTCAGGAGTATTGTTATAAACCTGACTCATGACACTATCTAATACAAAAAATCCATCCTTTGCAAAACGATCGCTTAAGTAGTCGCCTAACGCATAGGTTCTAGCGGCAACTGCTTGTGCCTTTAGTGCATTTACTCCAAAGTAGGCTGGCATTTCACTCGGAACAACTTGATATAAATATTGCTCAAAATCAACTTCATTGATTAAATTCAATTGATCTCCTGCTTGTGATGTTGTTATTTCAAAGAACCCACGGTAAGATGGATCTCCACTTGCCCGTGTAATATTTTCCACCTTTATTTTACTTCCCTCTTCAGTAAAAGCATAAAGTCGATTCGGTGTTGTGTATAAAACCTCTCCAGTAGCATTCGTTAATGTGATTTCACTTTCAGAAGGTGTAAAAGTTACTTTTTCATTAGCTGGAATTTCAAATGTCTGTTCCGCCACTTTATCCACAATTTCTAGTCCACTTTGAGAACTCAACACAATTGTATCGTGGTCGACAGATGCGAAGTTTGTGGTCATGATCCCGACCCTCATTGTTTCAATTGGAGTAGGTCCATCGATAAAAATTTTCGTAATTTCATTTTTGTGATTGACTCGTACGGTTACATTTTCCGCACCAACTCTTACATCAGCAAGAGATTTTTGGTACACTCTATTTTTTCCTCTTAGGGTAACGTCATAATTCTTCGCAAGCGTTTTAGTGCCCTGAAGCTCCAATTCTAAAGTTCCATTATCTTTATCCTTCGCCATAATTTTTTCTGTGTATTCTTTCCACGATCTGTTTTCTTCAGCTGCCGAAGCTTGTCCAACCTGTGAAAAAAGGCTTGCTACAAGAACGATTATGACCATAACTCCCAAGAACTTTCGTGCCGTTTTAATCAGCATATACCATCACACTCCCCCATTGTTTTAAACCTGCCCCTTTATGCATTTAAAGTTTTGTTATAACCTCTATTTCTTTACATTTATGAAATTCACCTTCGTACTTTTGCACCATTTTATGAAACAAAATTTTAGTGCTTTTGTTTTAGTTATTAAGATTCTAAATTATTTCCCTATTCATTTAATTGATGTAAAATAATGTAATAGAGTTGTTTATTGCACATCAAAAAAGGAGGAGACAACTTTGAACAAAAACATCCAAACCTATCTAAAAGAAAACAGAGATTCTCATTTAGAGGAACTTTCCAAATTCCTTTCAATCCCTAGTATCAGTGCATTACCTGATCACAAAGAAGATGTAAACGCAACTGCAGAATGGGTTGCTCAAAGCCTACGAAATATTGGTATAGACAATGTCAGCATTCATCCTACTGAAGGACATCCAGTCGTATATGGGGACTGGCTTCACGCAGAAGGAAAGCCAACTGTTTTAATTTATGGACACTATGATGTTCAACCAGTGGACCCACTTCATTTATGGGACAGCCCTCCGTTCGAGCCAGAAATTCGCGACGATAAAATCTTTGCACGTGGAGCTAGTGATGACAAAGGCCAAACGTTTATGCATTTTAAGGCTTTGGAAACGATTTTAAAAACGGAAGGAAAACTGCCACTAAACTTCAAGTTTCTTATTGAAGGTGAAGAGGAAATCGGTAGTCCGAGTCTTCCAGCATTTGTTGAGGAAAACAAAGAACTTCTTGCAGCAGATGTTATCGTAGTTTCTGATACTAGTATGAATGAACGCGGAAAACCGACCATTAGCTATGGAGTACGAGGACTTGCAGGCCTTCAAATTGATATAAAAGGTGCAAAAAGTGACCTACATTCTGGCCTCTATGGTGGTGGCGTACATAATCCGATTAATGCACTTGTGCAATTACTAGATTCTTTCCATAATGAAGACGGAAAAGTGACTGTTGAAGGGTTCTATGATGATGTTCTTCCAATAACTGAGGAGGAAAGACAAGCATTTAAAGATTTAAATTTCGATGAGGAGAAGCAACGTCAAGAGCTTGGTGTCCCTGCTCTTTTTGGAGAGAAGGGCTATAGTTATCTTGAGCGCACTTGGGTCCGACCAACTCTCGATATTAACGGAATCTACGGAGGGTTCCAAGGTGAGGGTATTAAAACAGTAATTCCTTCTGAGGCACATGCAAAAATCACATGTCGACTTGTTCCGAATCAAGATCCTGATGTAATCGTCGAACAACTTAAACAACATATTGAGAAAAATAAACCGGTTGGAATTGAAGTGAGCTTGCAGCTTTTTGACAAAGGTGCACCATATGTAACTCCATTTGACCACCCTGCCATTCAAGCAGCAAGTCGTGCTTATGAGCAAGTATATAAGGTGCCTACCTCATTTACACGCGGTGGCGGTACATTGCCAATTATCTCAACCCTAGATCAAGTCCTACATGCGCCAATTGTGTTAATGGGATTCGGACTTCCAACTGAAAATTTCCATGCACCAAACGAGCATTTCCACCTCGAGAATTTTGACAAAGGGTTGGAAACGCTATGCACATATTGGTTTGAATTAGAAAAGTCATTGTAAGAGAAAAGGTGGATTCCCTCGTTGGGATCCACCTTTTTTTGGTTTGAACACACTACTATATCACAATTAAATGGCGGACTCTCAATTGATCCACCTCATTTTTTAGCTAAAAATGCCTGAACTTGCTCAAGTGTCGGCAATGCAGACATGGCTCCTTTTTGTGATACTGCAAGTGCACCGGATACACTAGCAAACGTAGCAATCTCCTTGATTTCGTCAAGCGAATATTCTACTATCTCTTTATCTCTACGGCTGAACTGGTACAACAATCCAGACACAAACGCATCTCCTGCACCTGTTGTATCCACGCTTTTTACCTTTCTCGCTTCCACAAAAATGGACTCTCCCTTAAAGAAAGCATGCACTCCATCCTTACCAAGCGTGATGAATGATAGTGGAATATTGTATTGTGCTAGTTTTGTAACACCACGTTCAATATCTTTCTCACCTGTAATAAACTCTAACTCAACCTCTGATAATTTCACGACATCTGCCTCACGAAGCATAGAAGTGATTTTCTGTTTCGCTATGTCTAAATCCTTCCATAGCATTGGCCTTAGGTTTGGATCATAGGAAACGACTAAACCTTTTTCCTTCGCCAGCTGGAGCGCCCTCTTCGTCGCCGACTCCGCCGGGTCATCAATGAGAGAGATTGAACCAAAGTGGAACACATTATGCTCATCAAAAAGAGACACTGGAATCTCTTCAGGAGTTAAATAGCGGTCCGCGGTTTTTTCGATATAAAACGAAAACTCTCGCTCACCATCTTCTCCCAATGTAACAAACGTAATAGCTGTACGAACTTCATTTGAAAGGTACATCGTTTCCGTTTGAACATTATAATTCTCCAAAGTCACTTTTAAAAAATTGCCAAGAACATCATCCCCAACTTTCCCGATGAATGACGACTTTGCACCAAGTCTTGCTGCACCTACCGCAACATTCGCCGGTGCACCTCCAGGACTCTTGAGAAACTGCATATTGTCTTGGTCAAATGGAATGAAATCGATTAATGCTTCACCTAAACAAATAACACCCTGTTTCATCGCATCACTTTCTTTCGTTTAAACTTATTTTTAGGGGCTAAAAGTACATGCTTAGGATTTTAGGTGTCGAGCATGTACCGCGAAACACTTCTTGCGGGACACGCTTGAGCCTTTTGACGTTGAGCATGTACGCGAGGCCCTTCTTGTGGGACACGCTTGAGCCTTTAGGCGTTGAGCATGTACCGCGAGGCCCTTCTTGCGGGACACGCTTGTGCCTTTTGACGTTGAGCATGTACGCGAGGCCCTTCTTGCAGGTCACGCTCGAGCCTTTAGGCGTTGAGCATGTACCGCGAAACCATTCTAAAGAACAAGCTCAAGTCTTTTAACTCCGAGCGTGTACCTTAGCCCAAATCCCATTTCTTCAAATCAAACTGTACCCTTCCAAAGGCTGAGAATGTTATGGTTTGATCCGCAACATCTGGATAATACCTTGCTGTAAACACTTCTTCTCCATCATTCACGAAAATCTCAATCGAAGAAGTATCTATAAACACGTGTAGTTTTTTCACCGCATCAATCTTACAATGGCGTGATTCTATGCTTCCATCCTTAAAGTTTTTGCGCTGGAGCCTCATTTTTCCTAGTTTCGAAGAATATTCGAACCTTGCTCCACCTCTAAAATTGATTTCAAAGGAGTCCCCTTCGTAAATTATTTCATCAAAAAGGAGTTCAAGCGCCTCTCCTTTTATCCCTTCAAGAGTAACATTAGATGTTATGATTTGAACCTCATTATAGGACACTTCATTTTTACGTAACAGCTGCAACTCTTCCACTGGCTGCTGCACAATTTTTTCCCCTTTACGTGTAAGAACACGTGGCAGGGTCATCGCATGGATCCAACCTTTTTCAATAGTCGGTTGATATTTTTCATTATCATCCGTAATTCCCATCCATGCAAAAAGGAGTCTTCTTCCTTTTTCATCAACGGTTGTTTGCGGAGCATAGAAGTCAAACCCGCGATCTAATTCAGTAAAAGAGCCATGCTGATAAGAAGCTTTTTGATAATCTAACTCGCCAACAAAATAACCTGCTTGGAATAAATTATGATATACGTCTCCCTCTGGCTCAAGCCCTTGAGGTGAAACAAGCAGAACATCCTTCCCGTCTAACTCGAACAAATCCGGGCATTCCCACATGTAACCGAATGGCCCAAGTTGATTCATCGCCGAGCCCGTTAGTGGACCGAGCAAATTCCAATTCATAAGGTCTGTAGAGGAATAAAGAACAACCTTCCCCTGCTTGTCTTCGTCTTGTGCTCCTAGCACCATATACCACGTATCTTCTTTTTTCCAAACCTTTGGGTCACGAAAATGAGCGGTATAGCCTTCTGGAAGATAAATGACGGGTCCCTTTTTCTCAAACGTAATTCCATCCTGTGAAACTGCCATACATTGATACGTCTCACGGTCCCCATTTTCATCCTTCACATTTCCCGTATAAAATAACACCATTTTCCCATCATTCTCAATGGCACTTCCTGAATAACAGCCATTTTTCTCATACCATTCGCTTGGAGCTAGAGCAATTGGTTGGTGCTCCCAGTTTATGAAATCCTTTGAGGTATAATGTCCCCAAAACTTCGCACCGTGTGCCGTTTCAAATGGGTTCCACTGATAAAACAAGTGGTATACCCCCTTAAATTGAATGAAGCCATTTGGATCATTTAACAAACCAACTGGGGGCATTAGGTGAAATCGCAAACGATACGGATCACTTTCTACCATTTCCCTATTTCGCTCAACTTCTTGATTTGCCTTTTCTATTAATTCATGTTGATTCATGATGAACTCCTTACGTAAAGAAGGCAAGTCATTACTTGCCTTCTAGCATTTTATCTGAATAACCGAACATCCAAGTTAGTATGAATGCTACCGCTACTGCGATTACGTTCACGAGAATATAGAGCAAAATTTGTCCATTTAGATAAAGCAGTATTCCAGGAATTACGGTGATTGCCATCCCTGTTGCTTTTAGTCCAAAGATTGAGGCAAAGAAACCACCAACACCACCACCGATAATACCCATAATAAACGGTTTTCCATAACGAAGGTTAACCCCGAAAATAGCTGGTTCTGTTATTCCTAAAAATGCCGATAATGATGATGGTAGTGCTAAAGCTTTTAATTTTTTTGATTTTGTTTTTAATCCTACAGCTAAAGCCGCTCCACCTTGTGCTGCAGTTGCACAAGTAACAATCGCGTTATATGGATTATTGCCGAAGTTTTCAAGTAGTTGTATTTCTAATAAGTTAAAGACGTGATGGACACCTGTAATAACGATGATTTGGTTTAAGGCTCCAATGACAATACCCGCTAATCCAAATGGCCACTCAAGTACCGCTACTGTTGCGTCTAAAATCAGGTTTTCAACTGTGTGGAATACCGGTCCAATTGCAAAGAGTGCTAAAGCAATCATGATTAGTAATGTTAAAAACGGCGTTACAATTAGATCCAATGCTTCTGGTACACGTTTCCGAATCCACTTTTCAAGCTTTGCACCAACAATACCTGTGATAAATGCTGGGATCACGGAACCTTGATAACCAACCACTGGGATAAATCCAAAGAATTTCAGTGGTTCAACATCACCGCCTGCCACTCCCCATGCATTTGGCAATGATGGACTAACTAACATTAATCCTAGTATGAGTCCGATAGTTGGGTTTCCTCCAAACACGCGGAAAGTTGACCATGCTACTAGGGCCGGTAAGAAAATAAAGGCTGTATCCGTTAAAATTTGTGTGAATAAAATGAAGTTTTCAGGGATACTAGCAGGAGTTAAGCCAAACCATGCAAGGATTTGTTCCTGCATCACTAAGCCTCGTACACCCATGAAAAGACCTGTTGCAACTAAAGCTGGAATGATTGGAACGAACACGTCACCGAATGCTCTGATAGCACGTTGAAAGGCATTTCCACTTTTCGCTGCCTCTTTTGATTGGTCGGCCTTCGTTGATGTTTCAATTCCAAGTTTCTCGACTTCTTCATAAATACGATTTACTGTTCCTGTACCAAGGATGACTTGGAATTGACCGGAGTTAAAGAATGCCCCCTTAACCTTATCTACATTCTCAATCTTTTCTTGGTTGATTTTTTCTTTATCTTGTACCATAATTCGTAATCTTGTCGCACAGTGTGCGGCAGAAAGGATGTTTTCTTTACCACCAACCGCTGCAATAATTTCTTCAGCAATTCGACGATTTTCTGACATTACTATCACCTCTATTAAATAGTGTTTGTGTGTAATCGATTACACATTCGTTAAAAATCAAATACGCCTTGAGGTATTTGCGCCCAGATTTTTTAGGCCCACACGATGAGGGTCACAAAGACGTTGCCACAGGAAGTGGCGTACTTAGTCTTTGATCTTAAGCTCGAAAAGTTTCCATTGAAAATCTGTGGCATCCGCCGGAGGCTTTAACATAATTCAGCAGTGTTTCTGCTGAATTATGTTAATAGGTAATCGATTACATATCACTCAAAAAAATGAATGTCCTGTGTGTAATCGATTACACATTCATTACAAAACCGATTATATACTATCTCTAATTATTAGTCTATAGTCGATTTGTTTTTTTTCTAAGGAAATCCCTTCCTGCAACATCTGTAATAATGTCTTGGCTGCTTCCGCTCCTGTATGCTCACTTAATAGATCAACTGTAGTTAATTTAGGGGTGATATATTTTGATAAATCAGACGCACCCATACCTGTTAGA
The DNA here is from genome assembly GCF_059415045.1 of Ferdinandcohnia sp. SAFN-114. Taxonomy (NCBI): domain Bacteria; kingdom Bacillati; phylum Bacillota; class Bacilli; order Caryophanales; family Bacillaceae; genus Ferdinandcohnia; species Ferdinandcohnia sp. SAFN-114. Next base: position 40,860 of record NZ_JBPFDQ010000031.1, read on the forward strand.
GCAATATCCTTTGGAACATGTAAACCTTGTTCTTTCAGGTATTCCATGGTGCCTATTGCTAAACGATCTGTAACCGCGACAATTGCAGTTGGTTTTTCAGAAGAAGATTCAATGATCTCTTTTGCCATCATATAGCCTGACTCAATCGTGAACTCCCCTTTTTGGATCCACTGATCTATAACCGGTAATTGGCTTTCCTTCAGCGCCGCTAAGTATCCCGCTTTACGCTTGAATCCTACCTCATAATCTGACTCGTCTACACCGATAAAAGCAATTTTAGTATGGCCTTTATTGATTAGGAGATTGGTGATGTCTTTTGCAGCCCCGTAGTTATTGTTAATAACAGAAGGTATCCCCTCAAATTCCTGTCCAGTCGCCACAAAAGGGATGCGAAGTTTTTCGATTTCCTTAAGTAGTGTCTCACTTCGGTTTGTGGCAAGAAGAATGATACCATCAACCTGTTTGCTTTTTAAAAGTTTTACATACTCGATTTCTTTTTTCGGATCAAGATTTGTATTGGTTAATAGTATTTGATAGCCGTGTTTGGCTAGTTCTTCACTGATTCCACTTACAATTCTACTAGCTGTCTCAGTACTTAATTTTGGTAAAATGACACCAATGACATTGGATTGCTTTGTCCGTAATGCCTTCGCATGCTCACTTGGTATATAACCAGTTTCATCAATGATTTTTAAAATACGTTTGCGAACGTCATCACTCACATATCCTGAATTGTTCAGCACACGCGAAACAGTTGCACTAGAGACATTAGCCAGCTTCGCAATTTCTTTCATCGTAATCATGTCACTTTCCTCCATTACATTCATCCTCTTTATTTTACACAAAAGTTCCAGAGACTAAAGGAAATTTTACTCGATTTGGAGAATAATTGTTGTAACAGGATTCAAGAAGACACCTGAATCGATAAAAGGTCGTGAAGAAAATGATTATGAAGCTCGATGCTGTTAAGTTTAAAAATGTGAAACCACTCCTCACTGGATTAGAAAACCATCCAGTTATGCATGGAGTGATTGATGGTAATAATCTCGGTGAGATTTACGTAGATAACGAGAGAAATCCTAAAACCGCCTTTATTTGGGCAAAAAATGAGATGTTCTATCTTTGCGGTAGGATTGATAATGAGAAGTTTAACTCAGAACTTGAGGAATATATCGCATCTGAAATCCGCCTTGAGGCACTCCCAGAGGAGGATACTTTAAATCTCGAAATTTACCCAAACCATGAATGGAATGGATCTGTTGAATCCATTTTTACGAGAGTTTCCCTTTTGAAGGGGGAGCGTGTGCCGTTTGTTTTCCATAAAGAATGGTTTAATTCTAGTGATTCTAAAGATGTGCCTGAAGGATATGAGGTACAACCCATAAGTCAGGAGCTAATTGAAAGAGATAGAGATGATATTGTTAAAAACGAAATCATAAAATTTTGGGGAGAATCCCTTGGTCCATTTTTCCAAAAGGGCTTCGGCTACGCTGTTGTTCAAGGATCAAACGTGATCGGAACTTGTCTCTCTGTCTTTGTATCTGAAAATGAATATGAAATTGGAATTAATACATATGACACAAACCACCGGGGCAAAGGACTTGCTACCGCAATGGCCAGGGCATTTATCGAAGAATGTATAAGACGGGATGTAATCCCTCACTGGACAACGGAGTCGTTTCGCAAAGACTCGATTGCAATTGCAAAGAAACTAGGCTTTGAACAGATAGAACACTACCCCGTTTATTACTTGCCGTTTGAGGAATTTATAATCAAATAAGGAATTCACCACTTGGTGAACTCCTTATATACTTTCTTCTATAGTAAACTCTTGAATCGAACAGTTTCTTTCATCAAATCGTTCCTCAAAGATTCCCGTCGTACATTTTGAAATGATATTTCTCCAAAACACCCGGGCACGCTCATTCTTTTCCGACTGTCGCACATGCCACCTTCCTGGAAACATTGAAAAGATTTCCTCCGCAACACGGGAGCCAATACCCTTGCCTTCATAACCTCTCATGATAAAAAATTCTTCTATTGAATTGGGTTCTTTCTCTGATTGACTTTGAAGTAACACAAATCCTGCAAGTAAACCATCCACTTTTACAAAATATGCATGATGATTACGCTCAGACCAATAGACATCCAGATTAAATCTTTCAAAACAGCCATTTTCTTTAATCGTTATACTACTCATATACTTCGTAAATTCATAGATATAAAATTGCATGAGATTATGTAAAACGTCTTCTTCCTCTTTTGAAACGGCTTGAATTTGTATCTCCATATTTGCATTAAGCCCCTTTATAATTTCGTCCGCATATTCCACAACTCTGGGAAAAAGCGATGGTTAATTACCTGCTTTAAGTATTCAACTCCCGCCGAGCCACCAGTCCCTCTCTTATATCCGATAATTCTTTCAACCGTAATCATGTGGTTATAGCGCCATTTCTGCTGGTGAGATTCAATATCAACTAACTTCTCCGCGAGTTCGTAAAAATCCCAATACTTTTCTACGTTTTGATAGACTTCTAGCCAGGCCTGTTCAACACTATCATTTGCCTGATAATCCTCCGTCCAATCCCTTTTAAGGTACGATTCATCAATGTGAAAGCCTCTTTTTGAAAGAGCTAAGATAGCAGCATCATAGATACTTCTTTCTTGAAGCGCATTTTCAACCTGTTTGTAAATTTCAGGTTGATGCTTATATACCCCTAGCACATTGGGCTTCTTATGGCCCAGTGCAAACTCGATTAACCGATTTTGATAGGATTGGAAGCCTGATGACTTTCCAAGTTGCCCCCTAAATTCCATATACTCAGAAGGTGTTAATGTTGAAAGGACATCCCAGGATTGAATTAATTGCTGCTGAATTTTTGATACCCTTGATAGCATCTTAAAAGCAGGTTCGAGGTCGTTTTTTAAGATAGACGCTTTTGCAGCTTTAATTTCATGTAAAATAAGCTTCATCCAAAGCTCACTTGTTTGGTGGATAATAATAAAAAGCATTTCATCATGATGCTCGGAAAGGCGATGCTGGCTCGAGAGTAATGTATCTAGTTGAAGATAGTCACCATATGTCATGTCCTTCGATAAATCATTATAAATGCCATCGTTTTTGCTCATAGACGTCTCCCTTCGGTTTGAGGCTGGTGTTTGTGTGACCAAATATTATACACCCTTACTTTCTATGAATATGCCGAGATTCCTTTATATTTCATGAACTTTTTATTCGGACCAAAGGCTCTAGCCATACACCTATCCAAAATAAAAAGCCTCCAGGAATATGATATTCCGGAAGCTTCAACTAAACTCTCTTCTTTCTCCTAAAAATTAACTGGTTTAGTACCTCGGATAAGACAAGTCCGAAGGCAATCGCGCCAGAAATCATAAATGCCCTTGCTGCTAGTGGGAGTGCTGTTGAATAGTCATTTTCAACAAAATTCCTCATTGCGTCGTATGAGATTCCACCAGGTACTAAGGGGATGATTCCAACGATGCTGTAGATAATCACTGGGTTTTTATAGACCTTTGCAAAGATATGGCTGATGACTGCAACTAAAAAAGAGGCAGCAAGTGTCGCATATACAGCATCAATCCCTTGTAGAAATAAAAAGATATATAACATCCAGCCAATCATTCCGACAAACCCACATTTAATAAGCGACTTTTTCGGAACGTTGAAGATGATTCCAAATGTACTTGAAGCAATTAAGCTTGTAATCAGATGGGAAAGCATTTTAAACTCCTTTCAACTTAGAAAATAGCGAGAACTACCGCTACTCCCGTTCCAATGGCAAAAGCAGTTAGAAATGCTTCCGCCCCCTTTGAAATCCCCGAAACAAGGTGTCCTGCAATTAAATCACGAACGGCATTTGTAATCAATAAACCAGGTACAAGTGGCATTACAGAACCGATAATAATTTTATCGAGTTCAGCCCCAAGTCCAGTTACAATAAACAGATAGGCAATCATTCCAATTAAAAATGACGCCATAAATTCCGCAAAGAACTTTATTCGAACCAGCTGATGAAGGAAGAAAAAAAAGGCAAAGCCCACTCCTCCCGCGATACAAGCTGGTAAAAAATCGGTCCAACTCCCAAGGAACATAATCGTAAAGCAACCGCTAGCTATGGCTGCTGAAAGAACCTGAATCCAAATCGGAAAAGAAAGATTCTTTTTTGAAAGCTCCTCTAACTCCCGCTTTGCTTCTTGAAGCGTTAATTCCCCGCTGCTAATTTTTCGCGAAATGTTATTTACTAGGGTTACTTTTTCTAAATCAGTAGACCTCTCATTTATTCGTACTATATTTGTAGGTTCTGTACCACTTGTCGAGAACATAATTCCCGTTGGTGTTACATAGCTTTGAGACGTTACGTTCCCAAAAGCGGCAGCCATACGATTCATTGTGTCCTCTACTCGATAGGTTTCTGCCCCACTCTCGAGCATAATCTTTCCCGCTAACAGGCAGATCTCAATAATTTCAATCTTATTTTCCATAAAACCTCGCTCCAATAAATTCAAATGCGCCTTGGCGTATTTGCGCCCAGATTTAGGCCCACAGGAAGTGGGTCATAAAGACGTTGCCACAGGAAGTGGCGCTTTTAGTCTTTGATCTTACTGATCGAAAAACTTCCTTTAAAAATCGCATGTCTCCGCCGGAGGCTTTAACTTTATTCAGTGGGGTTTAACCCCCACTGAATAAAGTTGATAATTTCAGATAAAGTAAAGCTTATATGAAAGACAGCCTAATAATCAACTTAATCTTTGGTAAACATGAGAATAATGGTAATTATTCTGGTTTTATGATATATTCATCCATTATAGACGATGTTCAAAAAGAAGCAATGCAATTAATAGTACCAAGACTTTTTGAGCGTCCAGTACAGGATAACGAAAGAGGTTATGGCCGTGGAAAATAATAATGTTTCAAATTTTATTAGAAATATCATAATCGACGATTTAGAAACTGGAAAGCGTGACCACGTTGTCACCCGCTTCCCACCAGAACCAAATGGGTATTTACACATCGGACATGCTAAATCAATCATTCTAAATTTTGACCTTGCAGATGAATTTAAAGGTAAAACGAACCTACGATTTGACGATACAAACCCTTTAAAAGAGGACATTGAGTTTGTGAACTCGATTAAAGAAGATGTGAAATGGCTTGGTTATGATTGGGACGGTTTATTTTTTGCATCGAATTACTTTGAGGAAATGTACGACCGTGCTGTTTTACTCATTAAAAAGGGCCTTGCTTATGTCGACGATTTAAGCGCAGATGAAATCCGTGAATATCGTGGAACCCTAACAGAACCTGGAAAAGAAAGCCCGTATCGTGATCGTTCAATTGAAGAAAACCTTGAGTTGTTCGAAAACATGCGTGCTGGTAAGTACGGAAATGGTGAAAAAGTTTTACGTGCAAAAATTGATATGAAATCACCGAACATCAATTTGCGTGACCCTGTCATTTACCGAATTTCACATACAACTCACCACAATACTGGTGATAAATGGTGCATTTATCCGTTGTATGCTTTTGCTCATCCTATTGAGGATGCAATTGAAGGTGTGACTCATTCTATATGTACGATTGAGTTCGAAGATCAACGTCCTTTTTATAATTGGGTTGTTGAGCAATGTGAAATGGAAAGTAAGCCACAACAAATTGAATTTGGCCGTATCAATTTAACAAATACGGTGATGAGTAAGCGTAAGCTAAAGCTGCTTGTAGACGAAGGCTTTGTGGATGGATGGGATGACCCACGCATGCCAACCATTTCAGGGCTTAGAAGAAAAGGGTATACACCTGAAGCCATCCGTACATTCTTGCGTGAGCTAGGGGTTGCGAAAAACAACGGAACCGTTGATACACAAATGCTTGAGCATTTCGTTCGTGAAGATTTAAAGCTTAAAGCACCACGTACAATGGGGGTTATTAATCCTCTTAAGGTGGTCATCACCAACTATCCAGAAGGACAAGTGGAAATGCTGGATGCAGAAATTAACCCTGAAAATCCAGAAATGGGTACAAGACAAATTCCATTTTCTCGTGAAATTTACATCGAGCAAGAGGATTTCATGGAAAATCCGCCGAAAAAGTATTTCCGTCTCTTCCCTGGCAATGAGGTTCGTCTAAAGCACGCGTATTTCATTAAATGTGAAGAAGTCATTAAGGATGAGGAAGGAAATGTGGTGGAGCTTCATTGTACGTATGATCCTGAAACAAAGAGTGGTACAGGCTTTACAGGTCGTAAGGTAAAAGGTACCATTCACTGGGTTGAGGCAACACAAGCGATTCCTGCTGAATTCCGTTTGTATGAGCCACTTATTTTAGATGCTGAAGAAAAAGAGGAAGAAGAGGATAAAACATTCCTCGATTACGTCAATCCAAACTCTCTTGAGATATTAAATGGATTCGTAGAGCCGAACATGAAAGATGTCAAGCCGCATGACAAATTCCAATTCTTTAGACATGGTTACTTTAACGTGGATCCAACACACTCTACAACTAACAAACCGGTCTTTAACCGAACTGTTTCATTGAAAAGTTCATTTAAATTATAAGAAAAAGACTCGTGTCCATGCACGAGTCTTCTTTATTAGTATCTATCCTCTATGTCGATTCCTTGGTAATAATGCTTGAGGATTTCCTCAAAGGTTGCCCCTTTTTCAGCCATTCCGACTGCACCAGTTTGCGACAAGCCAACACCATGACCCCAGCCGCCACCGTATACTTTAAATCCAGTAACTTCTTTTGATTTATTGTCTTTAATTGGCTCAATGTGGAACAACGTACTTAGCAGGGAAGCTTGGTTACCGCTTGCATTAATATATTTTAAAGTTGTTCGAATGCGATCCTTGGTTTCATAAAATGTACCATTCTCCGTAACAAACTCCATTTCGAGCACACGACCTGAACTTGAGCGCTCTAAAACATTAATTTCATAAACCTTACCAACCTCAGTGTTAAAGGATGTACTCAATACATCGCTCATTTCTTCGGCTGTCCATTCAAAATTCCAGCGATGGTATTTAGACCAATCTGCCTCAAAATCTCCCTCACTTGCTGCACGCAGGGATTTGGAGTTGCTATTGTTTTTGAAGACCTCAAGAGAGGGTACGTGCTCAAACGCCTTACCTCTTTGTGCATCTGGAACTCCTCTTAAGTATGGAACAGGGTCTGAATTCCACACATCTTCATTATTGGCCGAAAAACCGCCACTAGTAGAATTAAAGACAGCCGTAATTAATTTTCCTTCGTAAGTTGCAACAATCCCTCGTGTACCATCAACTGCATCGTTCGAAATGGGGTGTTCAGCCTCAAAACCACCATACACTTGGTCAGACGTTGTTGGAAGAAGATCATACCCGTCATTACCTCTTTTACCCATATTTGATAATGCATATGTTCTTGCAGCAATGGCTTGTGACTTTTGCGCCTCTAATTCCCCGTATGGTACAGGAGGTAATTCGCGTGGGACAACACCATATAAATACTCCTCTATTGGCAGTTCGTTGATTCCCGCAAGTGCCCCCGAACTATTAAAACCAACCTCAGCGATTCCACGATACTGATTCCCGTTAATCGTCACTAAATCCTCTGAAACAATCTGAATCGGATTTGTTGTGGTGATGGCTGTTTCCCCTTTTGAGACTTTGATTGTTGATTCGCCTTCAACAGTTGTAATTAATCTCCAGTAGGCATCACTAGCACCTAATCCTCTTGCCACAATTTCATCTTTAAAAGCAGTTCTTACCGTAAAAGATGCATCTGACGGAAATTCTCCGATTAATAAACGCCAACCATTATTGTATTCTTCAAGATAAGTTGAATATCCAAACGTTTCAGCACGCTGTAACCAATCCTGAATATAAGCATTGCTTGTGGAATATGCAACCTGTAATCGATAATTTGTTTTTATAACAGATGAGCCTGCAAGCTCAACTTGAACCTCCTCATTATCACCTGTTAAAAGGACCTCACCTGTTTCTTTGTTAATCACATCAAACTTACTTACCGCACCGACTGCCAAAGACTCTACAGAAGGCACAACCCCAATCCGAATATCTGGCTCCTCTCCCTCACTTGCCTCTGCTGGGTTGCCCCAGATTCCCTGGAGTGAAAAAATACTGACAAAGGTAAACACAAATAATAGCTTAAACACCTTTTTCACGCACGATTCCCCCTACAATTTTTCGTCATACTCTTTAGTTCGTTAAGGAGAATAAAACATCCTTTCGTACAAATTTACCATTTTTTGAAATAAAATTTTACAAATAAATTTTACTTTTTCCCTACCATCCGATTGAAACTGACAAGATTCATTTTTCTTCTACCCTTTTCCGTGCGATTGGCCGCCATCTATCTGAAATTTTTATATGACCTTTGGCCCAATTTGGCATAAAAAAATAACCAGGGTTTCCTGGTTATTATGATTGATATTGGACCTGATGTAGATTTGCGAAGATCCCGCCTTTTTCTAGTAGTTCATCATGTCCACCTTGTTCCGCAATACCTTCTTCTGTCACCACGATGATGCGATCTGCATTTCGGATTGTAGCCAAACGGTGTGCGATAACAAGTGTTGTGCGATTTTTTGAAAGCTCTGTTAAGGCTTTTTGGATAATCTGCTCTGTTTCCGTATCTAAAGCAGAAGTGGCTTCATCCAATATTAAGATTGGTGGATTCTTTAAAAACATTCGAGCGATGGCAATCCGTTGTTTTTGACCACCTGAAAGCTTAAGACCACGTTCTCCAACCTGTGTTTCATAGCCATCTGGTAGTCCAGCAATAAACTCCTCCAGGTGAGCACGCCTTGCAGCCTCTTCAATTTGTTCATCCGATGCCCCAAGCAATCCGTATGCAATATTTTCACGCAGCGTTCCTGTAAAAAGGAAAACATCCTGCTGAACAATTCCAATCTGGGAACGCAACGATTCCTTTGTCATTATTCGAATATCCATTCCGTCAATCGAAATGGAACCTCCATCAACATCGTAGAAACGAGGAATTAAAGAACAAATAGTCGTTTTCCCGGCTCCAGAAGGGCCGACAAAGGCCACTGTCTCTCCAGCATGAACCTTAAGATTTATATCTTTTAAGACCGGTCCCTGCTTTTCATCATAGCCAAAGGTTACTTGATCAAACGCAATATCTCCACGAAGGGATGGTACTGCAATTGCATCTTTCGCATTTTTCACTTCAGGCTCCATATCGAGTAGCTCTGTAAAACGTTTGAAACCAGCCATCCCTTTTGGGTACAGTTCCAATAGGGCACTAATTTTATCAATCGGTTTAAACAGGACATTGGCATATAAGACGAACCCAACTAATTCTCCGTAAGTAAGCTCCCCGCTAAAGCTTAACCACGCACCGACTACTAACACGATAAGGACAAACAGACGTGTCATGAGGTAGATACCAGCAGATGCTGATCCCATTACTTTATAAGCACTAAGCTTTGAACGACGAAACTTACGGTTATCAACTCTAAATCTAGAAATTTCAAATTCTTCATTTGTGAAGGATTGGACAACACGTGCCCCCGCCACACTATCTTCGACCCTAGCATTTACATCCGCAATATTGCTATACATCGCCTTCCATGCACGATTCATACGGACATTTGAAAATGCAATCAACCATACTAAAAATGGCACAACAATAATCGCAATTAGAGCAAGCTTCACATTGATCGTTAACATAATCCAAAATGCCCCAACAAATGTCATAATGGCAATGAACAAATCCTCAGGACCATGATGAGCAAGCTCACCAATATCAAACAAATCATTCGTAATGCGGCTCATAATATGACCTGTTTTTGTATTATCAAAAAAGCGAAAAGACTGCCGCTGCACATGTTGGAATAACTGCTGCCTCATATCCGTTTCAATGTTAATCCCAAGCTTATGGCCCCAATAGCCTACAATAAAGTGAAGACCTGTGCTAACTGAATATAATACTAACAATCCAATGCTCACCCATATGATTGCAGACCAGTTATTAGTTGGCAAAAGTTTATCAATAAACCACTGCACGGCTAGCGGAAAGGCCAGCTCTAGAATCGCAACAATCACCGCACAACTAAAATCTATTAAAAACAAAGTGCGATGGGGCTTATAATATGTAAAAAAACGTCGAATCATTTTGCTCTCTCCTTGTGATTTTCCTACTGCTATAACGAATTATAAGCTGTATCACCTAAATTTGACAAACTATTTTGTTACTCGAAGTTTTTTTGTTTGGCTTTTCTCACTTACGCACTTTCTTCTCCACTTGTACGGGGAACCCAATCTTGACGCTCTTTTCACTCTAGATTGTTTCGCGAAACCACAGTACACCCTTACTCTCCCTTCTCACTCCAGCTTGCATCGCGAACTCTCAATCAAAACACCCAATCTCCCGTTCCAACACAATTCTGTTACATACCTGAAATGAACAGCCGCCTAGAACCCTGAATAGGATATAAAAAAATGGGATGGTGAACAAAATGGATATACCGACAATTTTATCGGGGCCAATCCTACGCCGAGTTGAGCCTTCTCACATTTATATTTGGATTGCGTTAAGAAAAAGATACAGACTTGGTGCAAAGCTGTATCAAATTGAAAAAATAGATGATACCAATTTTGCGTACCATGAAATAGATTGTGATACTGAAACAACCACTTTCCGTGCTGGAAAACAACTTTATATTAGCCTAATCAAACTAACACCACCGTATCAAGCACAGTTCCCTGTAAACACACTCCTAGCCTATAATCTCCTTTTCCAAAAGAATTCTGAGATTTATGACCTACAAGACTTCGGACTCCTAGGAAAAGAGCAACCAAACTCCATCACATATGGAGACCTCGATTTTCCTAGCTTTTTTATTCGAGATCTAACTCAACAAAAAACCAATCTCCTATATGGCTCATGTCGAAAACTTCATGGAAAAGGTGAGGATGCCCTTAGCCAAGGAGACGAAACAATCAAAATGAACTTTTTAGACCTCGAAAAGCGCCCAGACGCTTTATTTTTATTAGGTGACCAAATTTATGCAGATGATGTGCCAGATCCAGTATTTCACATCATGACAGAAGCAGGTAAAAAACTAATTGGTAGAGGAGAAAACCTTACTGAAATAGAGCCTCGCCTAGAAAATAAACCTTTCAAAAAATCAATAAACCAAACCCGAGGAAGACAATTTATCATGGAGCATTTTTGCAAATTCACCTCCGCAAATGCCCGGAACCATGCAATGACATTTGGTGAATATGCCGCTCTATATTTACTAGCATGGTCACCAGAACTTTGGGGTGCTTACACAGATGATGGTGATTTTCCTTCATTTAAAGACCAAACTAGGAAAAACCAACTTTATTATATTTACAAAAAAGGGAAGCGAAAGAAGGAAAAGAAAGTATATGAAAAAGAGTATAACGAACAAGTGGAAGATGTGAAGGAAACCTACCAAACACTTACAAAGGTAAGAAGATTACTTGCTAACATTCCGACCTATATGATCTTTGATGACCATGATATTACAGATGATTGGAACATCAGTCACAATTGGAAAAATAGCGTCTATTCATCAAAACTTGGAAGACATGTCGTTGCCAATGGACTTATGGCGTATTGGCTGTTTCAAGGATGGGGTAATGACCCAGACCGATTTGACCCTGTATTTCTCCGTAAGATGTGGGGATATAGTAAAACTTATGATACTCGTTCACGTTCACATGAAGCATGGGAAGAAATACTTTGGAAATTCGATCAGTGGAATTTTGTTGCACCGACAAGCCCAGCATCCATTTTCCTTGATACAAGAACACAACGAAAGTACGATCACACCCCTCTCCCAGTTTCCCTTGGTCGTACGATCGAAGAAAAGGACCGTCCTCCGCAGCTCATTGGTGAACGCGGTTGGCGGAACTTAACAGATTGTTTAAATGGTAGTGGATGGAAAAGCGGTGAACCACTCCTTGTAATCTCCCCAGCACCGGTCTATGGAATTGGCTTAATTGAGTCCTTTCTCAATCAATATATGTATCCATTAAAAACAATTGGAGTTCCCGCAACAACAGCATTTGACTTTGAATCCTGGAAGTATAACGGAGAGGGCTTTAGTGAACTCCTACACCAAATCAAAGAATGGAACCCGAGTCACTGCTTTATTTTATCAGGAGATGTTCATTACGCTTCTGCTGTTTCAACCAATATCGAATTTCCCGATGGAGAAGGTTTATGCATCTACCAATTTACGAGTAGTCCAATGAACAATATGAGTTTTTCAGGGATACAAGGCGGATTGATGAAGGCAATCGTTACAATAAATGCAGCGAAAAGAAGGAATAAAGAAATCAACAGATACTGTGATTCGACCTACGATATCATTAAACAAAAAGGAAATACCCCTTGTCCCACAAACTTTACGTGGAAAGAAAAGATCCGTTACCTGTCAATGGATCAAGGACCAATCATTGAAACTGGAAATAATCTTGGCCACCTTGTACTCACCTCGACTCAAGCAAACAATGCGCTACTTCAAAACAATAACACCATCACTTATAAACCCATTACATTATCATTAAAAATACCCCGTGCCTAAATAGCACGGGGTAATACCCTTATTTTATCGGTTTTTTCAAGAACCCAACTAATAGCGCCGTTATTATTGTACCGATGATTATCGCAAGTACGTATAACGCCCAACTACCATTTACAAAAGGAATAACAAATATTCCTCCATGTGGAGCAGGTAAGCCAATACCAAACAACATGGTAAGTGCACCCGTAACTGCTGAACCAATGACCGCAGAAGGAATAACACGCCCAGGATCAGCAGCAGCAAATGGAATTGCACCTTCTGTAATAAATGATGCACCCATGAAATAAGCCGTTTTTCCAGCTTCACGCTCTTGCTTTGTAAATTTATTTTTAAAGAGGGTTGTTGCTAAAGCTAGTCCAAGCGGCGGTGTCATTCCACCCGCCATAATAGCTGCATGTGGTGCGTAATTTCCAGCATCAATCATGGCAATTCCAAAGGTAAATGCGGCCTTATTAATTGGGCCACCCATATCAATTGACATCATTCCCCCTAGAATTAAACCAAGTACAATCAAGTTCCCTGTACCTAGTCCTTCTAACCAACCGGTCAATCCGTCCATTACAAATTTTAACGGACCAACAAGTACATACATAATTGCACCTGTAATCAAAATTCCAAAGAACGGATAAATCAACACTGGTTTTAGACCTTCAAATGATGATGGTAAACCTGAGAACAATTTTTTCAGTAATAAGACCACATATCCTGCAAGGAAACCAGCTATTAATCCACCTAAAAATCCAGCTCCGCCAGTTGTCGCCATTAGACCGCCTATCATGCCTGGTGCTAATCCGGGACGGTCAGCAATACTCATGGCGATAAATCCTGCTAAAACAGGAATCATTAATTGAAACGCATTAGCACTTCCGATTGTCATCAACGCGCCAGCAATCGGACTATAGGATGGATCATTCGGGTCTGAAGCATTGATTCCAAAAATAAATGAAATGGCAATTAAGAGTCCGCCACCTACAACAAACGGAAGCATATTAGAAACACCATTCATTGAACTGACCTAGCCAAATGAGACATATATAAAACACCTATCCATATTAAATTTAACACTTTTTCATTAATTTG
>NZ_JBPFDQ010000032.1:0-54450 GCF_059415045.1 Ferdinandcohnia sp. SAFN-114
GATTTTTTTTGTCTTCTGGTACGACTCTATAAGTTTCGTTTGCACACACGCAGAGCGTGTGGTTTAAAAAGACTAATATTAGCTGCGCCCTGAGGACCCATTACTGCAATTTCAGCATTAGGCCATGCGAAAACTAAATCAGCACCAATTGATTTACTGTTTAGTGCGACATATGCCCCTCCATATGCCTTTCTAAGAATGACAGTTAACTTAGGTACCGTTGCTTCTGAGTAGGCATATAAAATCTTTGCTCCGTGGCGGATAATTCCTCCATGTTCTTGTTTTACCCCTGGGAAGAACCCTGTCACATCCTCAAATGTAATAAGTGGGATATTGAAGGAATCACAAAAACGAATGAATCGTGAGGCTTTATCAGATGAATCAATATCAAGTCCACCTGCCATGTATTTAGGTTGGTTACATACTAACCCTACAACTTCCCCTTTTACTCTTGCAAACCCGACAACAATATTCTTCGCAAAATCTTTATGAACCTCCATAAATGTATCGGCATCGACTACTTGCTCGATCACTTTTCGAACATCATAGGGTCTGACTGCATCGAATGGAATGATTTCTGTTAAGTCGGGTCTATAATCATCGTTATCCTCAACTGGTAGTATTGGAGCCTTTTCTTCATTATTTTGGGGAAGATAGCTCACTAAAGCCCTCACCTGTTGTAATACCTCTTCTTCGGTCTTACCTGAAAAATGGGCGTTCCCACTAATCGAATTATGTACGTTTGCCCCACCTAAATCCTCCGAGCTTATTTTCTCACCCGTTACAGTTTCAATAACTTTCGGCCCTGTAATAAACATTTGAGACGTCTTTTCAACCATGAATACAAAATCAGTAATCGCAGGAGAATACACCGCACCACCCGCACAAGGTCCCATAATCACCGATATTTGAGGGATAACTCCAGAGTATATTGCATTCCGATAAAAAATGTGACCATATCCATCAAGAGAAACGACTCCCTCTTGGATTCTTGCACCACCCGAATCATTTAGGCCAATGAAAGGTGCCGCATTTTTAGCAGCTAGATCCATCACATTTGCGATTTTCTTTGCATGCATTTCTCCCAGTGCACCACCAAACACCGTAAAGTCCTGTGAAAACAAATAGACCGGTCTGCCATTTATTTTTCCGTAGCCTGTTACAACCCCGTCCCCAGGTCCTTTTTTATCTTCTAAGCCAAAGTCTGTGCTGCGGTGTTCAATAAAAGGATTTAATTCTACAAAAGTTCCTTTATCAAGTAATAAGTCGATTCGTTCTCGTGCAGTTAATTTTCCTTTTTCATGTTGTTTGTCTATTTTTTCATCTCCGCCACCTAATTCAACTTCACGACGGCGATCGTATAGTTCATTAATTTTTTCATAAATATCTATCATTTGTTCGTTTCCCCTTTACTAGGTTTCTCACAAAGCTCATATAAGACACTACCTGTTGATTTTGGATGCATAAATGCAATTTTTGCACCGCTTGCACCTAGCTTTGGCTCATCAGCAAGCATTCGAATACCATTTTCCTTCATATCTTGGATGCGGTCTTCAATCGATGACACACCTAAGGCAACGTGATGAATTCCTTCGCCACGTTTTTCTATAAATTTGGCAATTGGACTTTCTGGTGAAAGAGGCTCCAATAGTTCAAGCTTCGATTCTCCAATATTAATGAAAGCAACTTTTACGTTCTCTGATTCTACTTCTTCAATGCCTTCTAATTGGAGATTAAGAATATTTGTGTAAAATGGGAGGGAATTTTCAATCGATGAGACAGCAATTCCAATATGGTCTATTTTTTTTATCATGTTTTCACTCCTCAAGCGAGCGCTCGCTCAATAATTGTAAGCGTTTCATATAATAACTATATTGTAGCACGAACTCATTATAAATTGTGTATTTTCAGTTATAATGAATAATACATAATGGTTGTCCAAGTTGGTTTTTCAAGGTAAAATATTTATAAATAAGTATGTAAGCAGAAGGGAGTAAGTGACATGTCCCGTAAAACACAAAAGATTGTTGTATATTTAATGATTGGAGTAATGCTAATTACTACCCTCTTAGCAGGCGTAGGTATGTGGTTTTAATTCAAACATTTAAGTGATGCATGTTTTTTTTACAACGTGGAGGTGACCATTTTGGTCACCTTTAAACGTTAGAATATTAGGTTGGCAACCCCTTGAATAGTCTTTTTATAATTAAATACTCTTCCATTTCTTTAATAAATTGAAAGAGTGCAGCTCTTGTTTCAAACTCCTCTCGGGTTACTGGCAATGGCATCTCTCTAAACTCTTTCCGCATAGATTCTAACTTCTTCAAAAATACAATAGCCGTGTTTCCAGGATGAATGGACTGGCTTACCTCCATAATAAAATCGGCAACCATCTTCCCCTGCTCCACCGACTGAGTCATTGAAGTAATAGTAGGTAACATTCTTTGCAGAATCTCGAACTGCCTTTCTCGCATTTCGAAATAGGTATAATATAAATTTTCATCCCTCATTAAATTATTTTCAACATCTCTATATGCAATGTTTTTCGCTTTTTTTAATAATTCCTCAACAGCTGTTATCTCCCGACCGTCCCAAATACTATCGCCTGTTCGAAGATAATGAACCATTTCGTTTAAAATATTTCCAAATAGAATTTCAATTTCTTGTTGGTATGCCTTAAGTTGCTTGTCAACACTTGGCATATATAGATTTACAAGTAGCGCAACACCAATACCAATGATAATTAACCCTAGCTCATTAATAATTAAATTTAATGTTACATTACCCGCTGAAAATATATGTAAAATAATAACGATACTTGTTACGATTCCATCTTTTGCTTTTAGAATAACGACAGTAGGGATAAAAAGTAGCAGTAATAACCCAATGGTTAATGGATGATAGCCTATACCCTCGAAAAATACAGACGAAAATATGATTCCAACTACACACGCAACAAATCGCTCCCATGAACTTTCCAACGATTTTTTTCTTGTTACTTTAATACATAAAATCGTTAGAATTCCAGCAGATGCAAAACTATCTAGTCCAATTAGTTTTGCGATTGATATAGATATTGTTGTACCTATAGCTGTTTTTAACGTTCTATAACCTATTTTGAACATAAATCGGCTCCTAAAAATCCATAATAAATTTATTATATTGTTAAATAGAGGAAAAACAAAACACATTTACTAATCTTACTATACTTAATAAACGAAAAAAAGAATGATCACGTTGATCATTCTTTTTATAGAACCTTTTCTAAGAAGTCCTGCGCACGTTTGCTATTTGGATTTGTGAAAAACTCATTTGGAGTTGTTTCTTCAACGATGACTCCATCATCCATAAAGAGTACCTTATCTGCTACTTCGCGAGCAAAGCCCATTTCGTGGGTAACAATTAACATCGTCATCCCTGTATGAGCCAATCCTTTCATAACAGTAAGAACCTCTTTGACCATCTCAGGATCAAGTGCTGAAGTTGGCTCGTCGAATAACATTATTTCAGGTTCCATGGCTAACGCTCTTGCAATTGCTACCCTTTGTTTTTGACCACCAGAAAGGCGATTTGGATATTCATTGGCCTTTTCTGATAAGCCAACCTGTTTTAACAATTCCATAGCCTTACTTTCCGCCTCATTTTTGGAAAGCCCTCTTACCTTCATTGGTGCATATGTTAGATTTTGTAGGACTGTCTTATGTGGGAACAGGTGGAAATGCTGGAACACCATTCCGATATGCTCACGAACCTTCGTAATATTCGTTTTTGAATTTGTGATCTCATCTTGACCAACCCAAATCTGTCCCTGTGTCGGTTTTTCAAGTAAATTTAAACATCTAAGAAATGTGGATTTTCCAGACCCAGAAGGACCAATAATCGCTACAACCTCTCCTTGTTTAAAGGTGGTCGTAATCCCTTTTAACACATTCAGTTTGCCAAAAGATTTATGAAGACCTTCTACTCTGATATGATCATTACTCACTACGACGCAACCTCCTCTCAAGTCTTCCGCCTAGGAATGTGAGGATTGTAACGATAATCCAATAGACTAGACCAGCAATTAATAATGGTTCAAAATAGCGGAATGTGTTTGCTCCGACAACTTGAGCCCGTCTCATAATATCCAATAATCCAATTGTACTTACAATTGCAGATTCCTTCGTTAAGGTAATAAATTCATTTAAAAGTGCTGGTAAAATATTTTTGACTGCTTGTGGTAGGATAATATCTAACATCATTGGTCGGTACGAAATTCCAAGCGCTTCTGCGGCTTCTTGTTGGCCTTTGTCGACTGCCTGAATACCAGCTCTAATGATTTCAGAAATATATGCACCTGAATTTAATCCGAACGCCAAAACTCCTGCTACAAATTTATCAATATCATATTGAAATAGCTGTGGAACTGCAAAATAAATTAGAACCAATTGAAGGATAAGTGGTGTACCTCTAAAAATAGAAGTGTAAATATCCGCAAACCACTTTAAAAATGAAACTTTGCTTATTTTAAAAACCGCTAATATTGTCCCGAGAATTAAACCTAAAATTGCCGATACTAGTGCAAATGAAACCGTAATACCGATTCCTTCTAGTATAAACGGAATTGAAGGCAGGATTCCGGAGAAATCAATATCCAAACCCATGCCTTACACCTCATTTCTACCAAAAATTTTGACCTATTCTTCTATCCATTGTTTCTGAAGTTTCTCTAATTCGCCGTTCTCTTTCATCTCTTCTAATACTTTATTAAATTCATCTACTAGCGCATCACCTTTTGCAAATGCAATCGCCATACCTGGTGAAGCCTCAGTAGGGTCGTCGAATCCAGCTAGGTCTAGTTCTTCAATGAATCCTACAGCAACAGTTTTA
This sequence comes from Ferdinandcohnia sp. SAFN-114, assembly GCF_059415045.1. Taxonomy (NCBI): domain Bacteria; kingdom Bacillati; phylum Bacillota; class Bacilli; order Caryophanales; family Bacillaceae; genus Ferdinandcohnia; species Ferdinandcohnia sp. SAFN-114. The sequence goes on from NZ_JBPFDQ010000032.1 coordinate 4,870, forward strand.
TCTAAATATACTGCATCGATTCTACCTGCTTTTAACTCTTGAATTAGTTCTGGCGCTTTATTTAATGCTGAGAATTCAATATTTTTTAGTGTTTCTTCTTTAATTTTTTTAGCCCCTTCTTCTTGAATGGTACCTAATTGAACTCCAATAGTTTTACCATCCAAATCTTCAAAAGCTTTAATATCTGAATCCTTTAAAGTAACAAACATTTCTCCTGATTTATGGTATTCATTCGAGAAATCAACGTTTTTCTTACGTTCTTCCGTTGCTGACATACCAGAAATGATAAAATCAAGACGTTCTGATTGTAATGCACTTATTAGTCCACCGAAATCCATATTTTCGATTTTAAGCTCATAACCTAGTTTATCCGCGATTGCGTTTGCTAAATCAATATCAAACCCAACATATTCTCCTGTTGCTGCATCAATTGTTTCAAATGGCGGGAAATCTGCAGACGTTCCCATTGTTAAAACCTTTTTCTCATCTTTTCCTTCTTCAGATCCAGTTGCATTGTCATCACTTGTCCCACATGCTGCTAAAAATGCAATTGATAAAATAGTAAACAATGTTACTAGTAAAAACTTTTTCATTATGTTTTCCCCCTATGTCATTTGTTTATAATTATTCGATAGAATGTATTTTAACACATCTGCATAAATATACAATATGTTTTTTAAAAATAATAATTGATTAATAATTCTATTATTTTTTCGAACGTATTATTATTCTGCTTATATTGGGCATTAGGGGATTATTCACACGGAAAAGCCGTTCCAATAAATCAAACTAATCACTTTACTAATATAAACAATTAAAGTAGAAAAGCAATAAAGAATCAACAATCTTATGCATACAATTTAATTATTTCAAAAAAAAGAAGCCCTTAAGGCTTCTTATACTTCTTCACAATATTCTTCAAAGGAATCCTGTAATTTATTGATTACATCCATTGGTTCATGTCCTTCAATTTCGTGACGCTCAATCATTTTTACAACCTTACCATCTTTTAATAATGCAAATGATGGTGATGATGGCGGATAACCCTCAAAATAGGATCTTGCTTTTTCAGTTGCAGCTTTATCTTGACCAGCAAACACGGTCACTAATTGATCTGGGCGCTTATCATAATGGATTGAATGTGCTGCCGCTGGTCTTGCGATTCCACCTGCACAACCACAAACTGAGTTAACCATTACTAAGGTAGTACCTTTTTTGCTTAGTGCTGCCTCAACTTCTTCAGGTGTTTTTAACTCTTGGTAGCCAGCTTCCGAAATTTCTTTACGAGCTGTTGTTACTATATCATTCATAAACAGATTGAAATCTACTTCCATCTAAAACACTCCTCCACAAAGAAAATTATATTGCCTTCTTTAATAATATCAATTTACAACATGTTTTTACAAACGAAAATGCTTTGATTAAAATATCAATAGAACGTTTAAAATTACATTATTCGGGTATTCTATAAATACATCTAGATCATACCCCTAAACTCCCTAGATGGAAGGAAAGCAATATTTTGCTCTCCTTCTTTTTTTATGCTTCATATAGCTGAATTAATTCTTTCACAGCCGATGTTACATTTAAATCCCCCTGGACAACCTTATTTTCTAAAATGGGAAGTTGTGTTTTGATCGACGGATGATTAAAGAAGCTTGCTTCAAGATAATCTTTAATCATCGCATTTATCCAATGCTTCGTTTGAGAATTCCTCCGCTCTGTAAAAACACCAGATTCTTTCGTCGTCTTAACAAACCGTTGGATAATTTTCCACATCTCTTCCATACCTTCATGATAAAGTGCTGAAGCTGTATACGCCTTTGATGACCAACCCTTCGTTGAAGGCTGAAGATAGTGGAGAATCCGATTGTACTCTCCGCGCGCTACCTTGGCCTTCTGTCTATTGTCACCATCGGCTTTATTGATTAATAATGCATCAGCTAGCTCCATGACCCCTTTTTTCATGCCTTGTAATTCATCTCCTGCACCTGTCAAAACGAGAAGAAGGAAAAAATCTACCATACTTCTTACAACCACTTCACTTTGACCTACACCAATTGTCTCTACCAAAATCACATCAAAACCCGCTGCTTCGCAAAGTAAGATCGTTTCTCTTGTTTTTCGATGAACCCCACCAAGGGTCCCCCCTGAAGGTGATGGACGAATAAATGCTTTCTTATTTCGGGCAAGTGTCTCCATTCTCGTCTTATCCCCGAGAATACTTCCACCTGTAATACTGCTACTTGGGTCTACGGCTAAAACGGCTACACGATGCCCCTGTTCACATAAATACGAACCGAAACTCTCAATGAACGTACTTTTCCCCGCACCTGGTACCCCTGTTATACCAATCCTGACGGAGTTACCAGTATGGGGTAGAATTTCATTGATAACAGCCTGTGCCTGATCTTGATGACGGTTTGCATTACTTTCAACAAGGGTAATCGCTTGTGCAAGAATTGCCCGATTACCTTCTCGGATTCCTTGCACAAACTCTTCAATTGAACGCTCTTTCTTTTTCACAAATGTACGTTTTTCAGAGGGACTATCTTGCTCTTTTCCCTTCACGATTTCGGTTGTAAAACCATCAGAGGCATTTTCTGGCACCCACTCAGGACGATTTTTCTTGTCATTCATCGCTCTCTTCCTCATAACCTAAACGATGATAGATCTCCTCGATGACGGTTTGGGCGGCAACCGGTATAACTGTACCAGGTCCAAAAATAGCAGCAGCTCCTTGTTCTTTCAAGTACTCATAATCCTGTGCTGGGATGACACCGCCCACAATTACAATAATATCCTCACGTCCCAGTTTTCTTAGCTCTTCTATAAGCTGTGGGAGTAATGTTTTGTGGCCCGCAGCAAGAGAGCTCATTCCAACTACATGTACATCATTCTCCACTGCTTGTAGGGCTGTTTCTGCTGGTGTTTGGAATAACGGGCCGATATCCACATCAAAGCCAAGATCTGCAAAGGCAGTAGCAATTACTTTAGCTCCCCGGTCATGTCCATCCTGACCCATTTTTGCAATCAGGATTCTTGGGCGTCTTCCCTCATTCTCCATAAACTCATCCGTCATATGTTTAACATTCATTATCTCTTCCTCATTTGAATATTCAGAGCTATAGATTCCACTAATCGAACGAATAACAGCTTTATGTCTTTGTGATGCTTTTTCAACTGCTTTTGAAATTTCTCCCAAAGTCGCACGAACACGAGCCGCATTCACCGCTAGCTCCAACAAATTTCCGTCACCTGTTGCCACTGCGTTTGTAATAGCAGCTAATGCCTCATCGACTTTTTTGTCATCACGAGAGGCTTTTAACTCATTCAGTCTCTCAATTTGTTTCAAGCGAACTGCCGTATTATCAATATCTAAAATATCAATGGGGTCTTCTTTTTGTAATCGATATTTATTCACACCAATAATAGTCTCTTTGCCAGAATCAATTCTTGCCTGGCGTCTAGCGGAAGCCTCCTCAATTCTCATTTTTGGAAGACCTGTTTCAATAGCTTTTGTCATTCCACCAAGTTCCTCAATTTCCTCAATATGCTTCCACGCTCTATCCATAAGCTCCTTGGTTAAGGATTCAACATAATAGGATCCTCCCCACGGATCAATTACATTACAAATCCCGGTTTCATCTTGTAAATATAATTGCGTGTTTCGAGCGATTCGGGCAGAGAAATCAGTTGGAAGGGCAATCGCCTCATCAAGTGCATTTGTATGCAAGGATTGGGTATGACCAGAGACAGCTGCCAATGCTTCAATACATGTTCTTGTCACATTATTATATGGGTCTTGCTCTGTTAAGCTCCATCCTGAAGTTTGTGAATGTGTTCTTAATGCAAGTGATTTTGGATTTTTCGGATTGAAGGCCTTCATCATTTGCGCCCAAATGAGTCGAGCCGCTCTCATCTTTGCTACCTCCATAAAATAATTCATGCCAATTGCCCAGAAAAAAGACAATCGAGGTGCAAAGGAATCAATATCTATCCCTTTTTTAATTCCTGTTCGTACATATTCCAACCCATCTGCAAGGGTATATGCTAACTCAAGGTCTGCTGGTGCACCTGCTTCTTGCATGTGATATCCAGAAATACTAATGCTATTGAACTTCGGCATCTTGTTAGACGTGTACTCAAAAATATCGGAAATAATTCTCATCGAAGTTTCCGGTGGGTAAATATACGTATTTCTAACCATATATTCTTTTAATATATCATTCTGAATCGTACCTGATAATTTTTCAGGAGGAACCCCCTGCTCCTCTGCTGTAACAATATAGAAAGCCATGATTGGAAGAACCGCACCATTCATCGTCATCGAAACACTCATTTGATCGAGTGGAATCCCATCAAATAATGTTTTCATATCAAGAATCGAGTCAATCGCCACTCCAGCTTTACCAACATCACCAACAACACGAGGGTGGTCTGAATCATATCCACGATGAGTAGCTAAGTCAAATGCAACAGAAAGTCCTTTTTGCCCCATTGCAAGATTTCGGCGGTAAAAAGCATTACTTTCCTCTGCTGTGGAAAATCCTGCATACTGTCGAACTGTCCATGGGCGATTAACATACATCGTTGGATATGGTCCACGTAGAAATGGAGGAATACCTGGCATATAATCAAGATGGGTTAGCCCCTCCAAATCCTTTTCTGTATATAAAGGTTTTATTGCAATTTGTTCGTTTGTCTCAAATAGTAAATCCTCAATAGATTGATTGATTTCTTCTTCTACTCTCTTTGTCCACTGTTCAGGAGTAGAGGGTAGATCCGACTTCTTTAATTTTATTTTTGAAAGATCAAGTCTTTTAGCCATGTTACTTCACCCCCAACTCTTGTTGTAATTGATGTAAAAACTCAAAACAATTTGTGCCCATATGAATAAAACCACTGATTCCTGTATTTAGAAATTGTGCCTCATCTTCTGGTTTTCCTGCTATAAAGAAACGATAGTCTTTGTTGAATTCCTTGAGTTCACTACATATCCTCATTGTCATTTCTTTGTATGATTCGTCCTTCCCACAGAATACAAAGGTTGTCAGATTCATAGCCTTTGCACCTGCAATAGCATCCTCAACTTTCAGATACCCATCATTTTTCAAAAGTTGGAAACCTCCTGCTTCAAAGAACCCAGTAATGAAGTCTGCTCTTGGTTTATGTTCAGGAATTGGACCTAAATTAATTAAACCAACCTTAGGACGTTCACCAGTAGCCCGCAGATAATCCTCTGAAGCTTTTCTCAGTAGTTCAAAGCTTTCCGAAATTCTTACTGATGGGATTGGATTGATGAAAGAGGATGACGCTGAGCTTTGCTTTTTGTCTTTTTGCACTATTTGACCAATCGATGTCTCTTGAATATTCGCATACATATTCGTGCCGACAATTTTATCTCTTCGAAGGTTCACATTTTTTTGTCTTTCCGATAATACTGTTGAGATACTTTCTTGAACACTTCCAGATTTTAAAGCTTCAAGCATTCCACCCTGTGACTCAATTTCTTTTAATAGCTTCCATGCGCTCTCTGCCAATTCGTTTGTTAATGCTTCGACATACCAGGACCCACCTGCAGGGTCAATCACCCTATTTAAAAAGGACTCCTTGTGAAGAATCGCTTGTGTGTTTCTTGCAATTCTTCTCGAAAAAGAATCCGACCTTTTGATTGGTTCATCAAATGCAGAAACGTGTAGACTATTGATTCCACCAACAATTGCAGAAAAAGCTTCTAAAGTAGACCGTAGCATATTCACATATGGGTCGTGAATTGTTTTTGTAAATGCTGATGTTCTTGCATGGATATGCATTTTTGAGGATTCTTCATTTCCTCCGTACGCTTCAATAACTGTCGACCAAATCATCCTTGCAGCTCTTATTTTGGCAATTTCCATAAATACATTTGAACCAATTGAAAACGTAAATGTCATTCGTTGTGCTATTTCATCAATTGAATGCTTTCTATCGAGTAATTCGGATATATATTCAATCCCAGTCCCAATAGTATAAGCAAGTTCTTGTACCGCATTTGCGCCACCATTATGATATGATGACCCTTTGACAAGAATTGTTCTTAAATTGGGTTGTTTCTCTGTGGCCCATTTTACCGATTCTGATAATTGTTCATAAGCAACTTCAAGTTTTGAAGGAAACTGACCATTCTCGACTAATACCGCTAGTGGGTCCATTCCGATTGTCCCTGTCAGAGAATCTTCTTTTGCATAAGCTTCAATCAATGATAAAAAAGGTAATAAATCAGTTTGTGCATCAATTAATACGGGTGTATTTGATAACGAGATGCCATGAAAGGCTTTTTTCATATCATTTTCGTTATGTATGTCCAGCCCGTCACTCGAGTTATTCTCGGTTCGCAATGTAAAATGGATCATCGTTTGCCCATTTTGAAGTGCTTCCTTTAATGCATTATTGAATTCTTCAGGCGTTTGTATATCTATTTCCTGACTCACATGCCATGGATTGTTCACGTATCCAGTGAGTTTTGAACCGCGCACTTTTGATCCTTCTCCAGGCATATCTTTTAAAAACGGTATATGCTGAATGTCTTCCTTTGTATAAATAGGTTTTAGTGTGATTTTTTCATATGTTTTTTTATGTAATTTTTCAAGAGGCTTTCCTTTTAATGATTTTTCTGCTTCCTGTTTCCATGTCGCGTAATCTATGGATGGGAAGGTTATATCTTGGTAATTTTTCGATTTATTTGTCACAAGGATTCCCCTACCTTCGTAATCGTTTTCAACTATAATTTTAGTATATCTAATAGGATGTCGCAATGAATAGATAAAAGAAAAAAGACACTGCCTAAGCAATGTCTTTAGTAAATAGATGTATTTTCTTTCGTGGTAGTTTCAATGATTTCTTTGACCCGTGCTAAGAAACGACCTGCAATTAGTCCGTCTAACACACGATGGTCAAGAGACATACAAAGATTCACCATATCACGAACAGCAATCATTCCATTAATGATTACTGGTCGTTGCACGATTGATTCAACCTGTAGTATAGCTGCTTGTGGATAATTGATAATCCCCATTGACTGGATAGAACCAAATGAACCTGTATTATTCACCGTGAAGGTACCACCCTGCATATCGTCAGCTGAAAGCTTCCCAGTTCGAACCTTTGTTGCCAGCTCAGTGATTTCCCTTGCAATCCCTTTAATTGATTTTTCGTCGGCATTCTTAATAACTGGAACAAATAGAGCATCTTCTGTGGCAACCGCAATGGAAATATTAATATCCTTTTTCTGAATAATTTTATCTCCTGCCCACATTGAATTTATTTGTGGGAATTCCTTAAGCGCTTGAGCGACTGCTTTTACGAAAAACGCAAAGAATGTAAGATTAAACCCTTCCTTTTGTTTAAAATCATTTTTAATAGAATTTCTGTATGCAACCATATTGGTAGCATCCACTTCAATCATGGTCCATGCATGTGGTGCTTCATGTTTACTACGTAGCATATTTGCCGCAATCGCTTTACGCACCCCCGTTACTGGTATTTCAACATCACCAACAGTAACCGGTATGTTTGATGGTGGCGCAGTTCTACTCGTTTGTGGGCTAGCAACAGGTTGGCTAACAGGTTCAGACTCAACTGTTTCTACTTGTTGACCTGCTTTCGGTATCTGACCAGACTCAATCACCTTCTGGAGGTCCTTACGTGTTATTCTACCGCTTGCCCCAGTCCCCTTCACCTGAGTTAGATCGATTTCATGTTCCTGTGAAAGCTTTAGAACGGCCGGTGAATAGCGTAATTTTTGGGAAGTATCACTCTGCACTGCCACTACATTTGTAGCTTTTTCAGTAGTGTCTTCTTTGTCAGTGCTGGGGGTTGACTTCTGATCAGTTTCACTTCCTGCCGTTTCAATCACACAGATTACTTCACCGACTGCTAGAGTTTCTCCTTCTTCCGCAATAAGCTCTTTTATTGTTCCTGAAAACGAGGAAGGTACCTCTGCATTCACTTTATCCGTCATTACCTCAGCTAATGGATCATATTTGTTTACTGTATCTCCAACTTCAACAAGCCATTTACTAATGGTGCCCTCGGTTACACTCTCACCGAGTTGGGGCATTGTTATTTTTTCAGTCGCCAATCATGAAACCTCCTCAATTAAGCAGAATAATATTCTGCGCAAATTTAGAATTCCGCAAGCTCTCTCATTGCTTTTTCGACTTTATCCGGGTTCACCATGAAGAATTTTTCCATTGTTGGTGCGTATGGCATAGCAGGTACTTCTGGACCAGCAAGTCGCTTAATTGGTGCATCTAAATCAAATAAACAATTTTCAGCAATGATTGCGGAAACTTCACTTATTATACTTCCTTCTTTATTGTCTTCTGTTAACAGTAAGACTTTGCCCGTCTTAGAAGCTGCTTCAATAATGGCTTCTTTATCAAGCGGATATACGGTACGCAAATCAAGAATATGGGCTTGAATTCCATCCTTTGCAAGACGCTCTGCAGCCTGCAAAGCAAAATGCACACACAAGCCATACGTAATAACCGTAATATCGTCACCCTCACGCTTCACATCTGCTTTACCAATTGGCAGTACATAGTCATCATCTGGTACTTCGCCTTTAATTAAGCGATAGGCACGTTTATGTTCGAAAAATAAAACTGGGTCTTCATCACGAATAGCTGCCTTTAACAATCCTTTAACATCATAAGGGGTAGATGGCATCACAATTTTCAAGCCGGGTTGGTTTGCAAAAACCGCTTCAACGGATTGCGAATGATAAAGTGCACCATGGACTCCACCACCATACGGAGCACGAATTGTGATTGGACAACTCCAATCATTGTTCGAACGATATCGTATTTTAGCTGCTTCAGAAATGATTTGATTGACTGCAGGCATTATAAAATCTGCAAATTGCATTTCAGCAATAGGTCTCATTCCATACATTGCTGCACCAATTCCAACACCTGCAATGGCTGACTCAGCTAAAGGGGTGTCAATTACCCGTTGCTCCCCAAATTTTTCATATAGTCCATTTGTCGCCTTAAATACTCCACCTTTTTTTCCTACATCCTCACCCATTATAAAGACTTTAGGATCTCGTTCCATTTCTTCACGAATTGCCATTGTTACGGCATCAATATATGAAATTACAGGCATTCTTTTTCCCCCTTACTGTTCAGCGTAAACATATTTTAGAGCATGCTCTGGCTCCGCGTATGGAGCATTTTCTGCATAGTCTGTTGCTTCGTTAACAAGCTTCGCAATACGGTCTACGATTTCCTGTTCTTTTTCCTTATCTAGAACTCCTACTTCCTTTAAATAAGCCGCAAAAGAGAGGATTGGATCATTCTTCTTTGCTTCCGCCACTTCTTCCTGCTCACGATATGCACGATCATCATCATCAGATGAGTGTGCAGTCAGACGATACGAGATCGTCTCAACTAAAGTTGGTCCTTCTCCCCGACGGCCTCTGTCTGCTGCTTCTTTCACAGCTTTATATACTTCAAGTGGATCATTTCCGTCGACAGTTACACCGGGCATTCCATATCCAATAGCCCGATCGGAAATCTTTTCACAAGCTACCTGCTTTTCGTATGGAACAGAAATAGCGTATTTATTATTTTCACACATGAAGATAACAGGTAGTTTGTGGACGGCTGCAAAATTCGCACCTTCATGGAAATCACCTTGGTTAGATGAACCTTCACCGAATGTAACAAAAGTAACTAAATCTTTTCCTTCCATCCTTCCCCCTAGGGCTACACCTACTGCGTGAGGAACTTGTGTAGTAACTGGAGACGAACCCGTTACAATACGGTTTTTCTTTTGACCAAAATGACCAGGCATTTGACGTCCGCCTGAATTTGGGTCTTCAGCCTTTGCGAATGCAGACAACATCAATTCCTTTGCCGTCATTCCAAATGTAAGAACCACTCCCATATCCCGGTAATATGGCAACACATAATCTTTTTCACGTTCAAGGGCAAATGCGGCACCTACTTGTGCTGCTTCTTGACCTTGACAGGAAATAACAAATGGAATTTTACCCGCACGGTTTAATAACCACATTCTTTCATCTATTTTTCTTGCTAAAAGCATGGTTTCATACATTTCAAGAACTGCATCATCACTTAACCCCAATGCTTGATGACGATTTTCGGACATGAAAAGACCTCCTTAAAAAATCATTATTTTCGCAGGTTGGACAAGCCCGCTAATTAAAAAATATTAAAAACAGAACAAAATTATGCGTGTATGGCTTTACCATCAACAGCTAAAGCAGCTTCCCCGATCGCTTCAGACAAAGTTGGATGAGGGTGTATGGTGTGTGCAACCTCCCATGGAGTTGCATCTAGTACTCTTGCTAACCCAGCCTCTGAAATCATATCCGTTACATGTGGCCCGATCATATGAACACCAAGTAAATCGTCAGTAACTTCATCAACAACAAGTTTTACAAATCCATCAGATTCACCAAAAACAAGGGCTTTCCCGATTGCTCTAAATGAAAACTTCCCTACTTTCACTGTGTAACCTTTTTCTTTCGCTTCCTCTTCTGTAAAACCAACACTCGCTACTTCGGGATTACTGTATACACATTTAGAAACTAGTGAATAATCAATCGGCATCGGATTCTCACCAGCAATATGCTCGACCGCTACAATTCCCTCATGGGATGCAACGTGTGCAAGTTGAAGACCACCAATTACGTCTCCAATTGCATAAATATGAGACTCTTTCGTTTGGAAATATTCATTCGTTTTGATATACCCTTTTTCTACAAGAATTTCCGTATTTTCAAGGCCTATATTTTCTACATTTGCTTGTCGGCCGACAGATACAAGAACCTTTTCTGCTGAAAAAGATTTTATTTCGCCTTTTTGCTCAGCTTGAATCGAAATTCCTTCTCCTTTTTCAAGGGTCTCCGGCAATACTTTTGCACCTGTCACAATTTTTACGCCCTTTTTCTTAAGCAGCCGTTGCATTTCCTTTGAAATTTCATGATCCTCGGTTGGAAGAATTCGATTTGCATACTCAAGGACTGTTACTTCAACACCAAAATCGTGCAACATCGATGCCCATTCAATCCCTATTACACCTCCACCAACAATGACTATTGATTTTGGCAAACTCTCCATTTGAAGAGCTTCATCCGAAGTTAAAACGTATTCCCCATCAATTTCAAGTCCAGGTAAAGAACGTGGTCTAGATCCTGTTGCAATAATCACATTTTTAGGAATCAACATTTCATTTTCTTCGCCATTATTCATTTCGACTGAAATTGTCCCAGGCATTGGTGAAAATATAGATGGGCCTAAGATGCGACCATACCCGTCAACAACATCGATTTTCCCTTGTTTCATTAAATGTTGAACACCTTTATATAATTGCTCAGTAATTTTTGCTTTACGTTCCTGTACTTTTGAAAAATCTAGTGAAACATCTTTTGTGATAACACCAAATTCTTCACTTCTTTTCGTCGTTGCATACACTTCAGCACTTCTAAGCAGAGCTTTACTTGGGATACATCCTGCATGCAAACAGGTTCCACCAAGCTTACCTTTCTCTACTACTGCCACTTTCAGTCCCAGCTGTGAGGCACGAATGGCAGCTACATAGCCACCGGTCCCGCCTCCTAAAATCACTAAATCATATTCTTTTGACATGATATTCACCTTCTCGCTCCACTTATTTTAAGATGATGTTTAAAAAGTCGGCCGAAAATGACACATCTAATTTCTGCGTTGTCTTGCTTCTCCGTTCCTCACGTATTAACTGCATACGTTCCGGTACTCAAAGCTGCGCCGCCTTGAACTTCTCGGTCCTTTCAACCTCCATTTTAAACACTTATTTTAAGACCGGGGTTTGAAGTGGTTTCCCTGGATATTCTTTTTCCTTCTCTTCCCCTTGCAGTACACGCAATGCTCCCTCCGCCAGTGCCCTTAGTTCATTTTCTCCTGGCTGGACGATGACATCCGCAATCCAATTTACACGGTTAGAAATTTCGGAAATAAACTCATTTCCATAAGCTAACCCACCGGTTAGAATAATGGCATCTACTCGTCCAGATAAGGCTGCACTTGCTGCTCCTATTTCTTTGGAGATTTGATAGGCCATTGCCTGGTAAATTAATTTCGCCTTTTCATTACCATGTTTAATCATTTTTTCGACTTCAATTGCATTATTAGTACCAAGATATCCTACCAATCCACCATGACCTACAAGCTTTTTCATGATTTCTTCTCTAAAATATTGACCAGAAAAACAGAGATCGATTAAATCTCCAGCAGGAACTGTCCCAGCACGTTCTGGGCTAAATGGTCCATCACCATGCAACCCATTATTAACGTCCACTACTTTCCCTTGTCTATGGACACCGACAGTAATCCCTCCGCCCATATGAGTGACAATTAAATTTAACTCCTCATACTTTTTTCCGAGATCTTTCGCAATTCTTCGTGCGACTGCCTTTTGATTTAATGCATGAAAAATGCTTCTTCTCTCAATCAAATCAAAGCCCGATATTCTGGCAATTGGCTCAAGCTCATCAACGACAACTGGATCGACAATATATGGAGGTATGTTTAAGCCAGATGCAATTTCATATGCTAATATACCCCCGAGGTTTGAGGCATGCTGGCCCGCGTAACCAATACGCAAATCATGAAGCATCTCATCATTAACTTTGTAAGTCCCACCTTGAATTGGTCTTAACAATCCACCTCTTCCACATACGGCATTTAATTTTGAAATATTTATACCCTCTTTATCTAATGTTTCAAGAATAGTTGTTTTTCGAAATTCATATTGATCAATGATATTTTCATATGCGTCTAGTTCTGATATATCATGTCTAATCGTTTTCTCAAAAACCGAAAGTTCATTATCATATACGCCAATTTTCGTTGATGTCGACCCTGGATTGATAACGAGAATTCGATATTCTTTGTCCTGCAACATTGAAACCTCCATCTGCTTAAGGCTGTGCTTCGTTTGTTTTGCATTCATGTTTGCAACTTAATGAAGGTAAAAAGGAGGAAAAGCTTTGCTTAAGCCTTCCCCCACTACAAGCCTTTACTTTCTGCGACTTAAAATGTGGTGCCCGTTTTGTAAAAACTGGCTTCTAGAGTTTCTCATTCTTTCAATACGTTCTTCTGCCAATCGATCGGCAGCTTGGTAGGTAGGAATACCGTCTCTTTTTGCGATTTCAATGACCTTGGCAATTGTGTCATATATGAGTTCCACCTTTTTAAGAGCACGGTCTTGGTTGTAACCATATAATTCATCTGCAACATTGATGACTCCACCAGCATTAATAACATAGTCTGGAGCGTAAACGATACCTAATTCATGTATCGTGTCACCATGACGAGGTTCTTTTAACTGATTGTTTGCAGACCCAGCAATAACCTTTGCTTTTAATTGTGGAATTGTCTCATCATTTACTGTGGCACCGAGTGCACAAGGAGCATAAATATCGCAATCCACCCCATAAATGTCGTTAGGGTCCACTGCTTTGGCTCCAAAATCTCTTACCGCACGGTCTACTGCTTCTTTATTAATATCTGTTACGATTAGATTTGCCCCTTCTTCATGAAGGTATTTACAAAGGGTGTACGCCACATTTCCTACACCTTGAACAGCTACTATCTTTCCTTCAAGTGAATCCGAACCAAATGCTTCTTTTGCAGCTGCCTTCATACCGCGGTATACACCAAATGCAGTAACCGGAGATGGGTTTCCAGAAGATCCAAACGCTGGTGAGATACCTGTTACAAAATCTGTTTCTTCGTGAATAATATCCATATCTGCAACTGTAGTACCAACATCTTCAGCAGTGATGTATCGGCCATTTAGCCCTTGGATATAACGTCCAAATGCACGGAACATTTCTTCATTTTTATCTTTACGTGGGTCACCGATTATAACTGTTTTACCTCCACCTAAATTTAATCCTGCAGCAGCATTTTTATAGGTCATACCTTTCGCTAATCTGAGCGCATCCTCAATTGCAGCTTCCTCTGAAGCATATGTCCACATACGTGTTCCACCAAGTGCTGGACCCAACGTTGTATCGTGAATAGCAATAATTGCCTTTAGTCCAGATTGTTTGTCCTGACAAAATACTAATTGTTCATAATCATATTTTTCCATGTAAGAAAAGATTTCCATTTGTATGTTCCTCCCAAGATTGACTAAAAGTTGATTACTTACTGGCAGAGCAAACAGCCAATGCCAATGAATATAATTTGCTTTTTGCAGAATCGGCTCTAGAAGTTAATACAATTGGGACACGAGCACCCGCAATAACAGCCCCAACTTCTGCTTTTGCAAAATAGACTAATGATTTATATAATGCATTTCCAACTTCTATCGTTGGAACTAGCAAAATATCAGCCTGTCCAGCCACTTCACTCGCGATTCCTTTATGCACTGCTGCTGAAATAGAGATAGCGTTATCGAGCGCCAACGGTCCATCGACGACACAATTAGGAATTTGTCCGCGATGATTCATTTGGGTTAAAACTGCTGCATCCAATGTTGACTGCATTGAAGGATTAACCACTTCAACGGCCGCAATTGGTGCAACTTTTGGTAATGAGATACCGATTGAATTTGCCACTTTTACGGCATTAGTTAAAATCTGTATCTTTTCCTGAAGTTCCGGAGATATATTCATCGCCGCATCCGTAACGATGATGAGACGATCGTAATCTGGCACTTCAAATACAGCAACGTGTGATAGGATATTACCTGTCCGCAGTCCATATTCTTTATTCAAAACTGCCTTTAGAATAGTCGCGGTTGGAATATTTCCTTTCATTAGCACATCTGCTTCTCCTGAATGTACAGCTTTAACCGCAGCCACTGCCGCCTCTTCTTTTGAAGAGATATTTACTACAACAATTGCCTCTTGTCCTAATTCATATCCCCCTTTTAAAGAAAGGATTTGTTCAATTTTTTCTTTATTACCAAACAATAAAAATCGGGAAAGCTTATTTTTTACGGCTTCTACTACAGCTTCAAGTACTTCTTCATCCTCAGCAGCTGCAACTGCAACGGTCACTTGTGATTGTTCGGCTGCAATATTAATAAGATCACTAAGTTTCATTTAGACTTTACCTTCTTTTCAATCAAAATTCCCTTTGTTACACCTTTTTATTATGCAATTATCGTGCCAACATATTATTTTGTAAGCGCTTTATTTCACTTACTTTCTCTTAATATTTTTGTGCAAATTCCTGCATACTTTGCAAATTATTGCGTGCTTTAATTTGCAAGATTATATTTTTCCAACTTATAATACAGGCTTCTTAGGGATATCCCTAATGATTTAGCTGCTGCTGTTTTATTTCCGCCATTTAACCTTAATACTTCTTCAATTACTTCTGCTTCGTATTTCTCTACTAATTCCGTTAGTGGAACATCCTTAATTTCAGTCTCAGCTAACAATTGTTTGGTAGGAGCCTTCTCACTCAAACTATGTAATGGCTGTACATGTTTTATATCAATTAGTCTTTCCTGATAGTTCATAAAGATTACAGCTCTACCTAAGACATTCTCAAGCTCCCTAACATTCCCTGGCCAGTCATATTGATACAAATAATTGATTGCACCCTCAGTTAGTCCTTCGACTGTCCGACCATAATCCTGATTAATTTTATGCAGCAAATGTTCTGCTAGTGGTTTAATATCTTGTTTTCGCATACGCAATGAAGGGATATAAATCGGAATTTTATTTAAACGATAGTAGAGATCTTCTCTAAATGTTCCGTTGCCAATTCCTTTTTCTAAATTCACATTCGTTGCTGCAATAATTCTTACATCAATTGGTATTGGTTTTGTTCCACCAACTCGAACTATCTCACGTTCCTGCAACACCCTTAGTAATTTGGCCTGGGTATTTAAGGACATCTCTCCAATTTCATCTAAGAAAATACTGCCATTGTTCGCTTCCTCAAAAATACCTCGTTTGCCACCACGTTTAGCTCCTGAAAACGCTCCTTCCTCATATCCAAAAAGCTCACTTTCTAACAGCGATTCAGAAATAGCAGCACAATTCACACGGACGAACTTATTAAATTTTCGTTTACTTTCATTATGTATTGCATGTGCAAATAACTCCTTACCCGTTCCCGATTCTCCTCTAAGTAAAACCGTAGCAGGAGTTTTTGCACCAAGTTTTGCTTGTTCAATAGCAAATTCCATTTCTTCAGATGAACCTATGATATCGTCGAACGTATATTTCGCTTCAAGTGAACGAATGATATGTCTGGCTCGATTTAATTCAGATGTTAATTGACTTATTTCAGATACATCATGAATGACACCAACACTACCCTTAAGCTTTCCATCCACAATGATCGGTGCAACATTAACAATTACATCTTTTTCGTGAGGCCCTACCTTCATGCGGGCACCTCTTACAGCTCTTCTTGTTTTCAAAACCTGCATGTGCATACTCTCGCCTTCAGATATATCTGCATTTGCGGGTTTTCCAATTACCTGCTCTTTTTCTAGTCCAGTGATCCGAGTGTATGCGCGATTAATTAATATTCCTCTTCCATCTTCATCAACAACCGAAATGGCTTCTTCAGAGGATTGAATAATTGCTTCGAGCATTGTTTGTATCTCTTTTAAATTTGTAATTTCTTCAGCAAGATTTACTACCTCGGTAATATCTTTAAAAACAGCAAATGCTCCTAATAACATCCCCGATTCATTGACCATCGGAATTCGGGTTGTAATAATCTTACGTCCATTTTTCAGGACGAATTCTTGGTTGACCTCAATGGCTCTAGTCGTAAGTATTTCAGGTAATCTGCTATCAGGAATACACTCATATATATGTTTTCCAATTGCTTCTTCCTTCGTGACACCAATCATCTTTGATGCACTGTTGTTTAGTAAGATGACTTGGCTATCAATATTGATGACAATCATTCCATCATGGGTTGAATCTAAGATCAAATCGACCATAACTTTCTGCATAACCACAGTCACCCCCTAACAAATATGTAAACCATGCAATATTTTACATACTCCCATTACTCTCTTTGCAAAATAATGCACACTTATATAATAACCTTAATTCTCCATCTTGACAAATTTTATTAATGACTTACATTTATATATAGGTCGTTTTTATTGAAAGGATTTTTGATATGCAACGTATACTAGCTCTAATAGTGCTATTAATACCAGGAGTTATTGCAGGGGTTGGAATTAAATTTATGAGGGATATGTTTTTTGGTGTCTTACACAGCCCTATTCCATCCTTAATGCTACAATTTATTATTGGCCTTATTTTCTTTTTAGCAGGTCTCTCTTTTATTGGCGGATTTATTTTACACCGTGACCGGAAAAGAAATAAAGTTCAGGAAAAATTTCAAAACGAAAGTTCACCTGCTGGCGAGCAAAATAAATAATCCTGCTTTTTATAAGCAGGATTTTTTACATGTTTATTTATTACATTGTTATTTTGTTAAAGCTAACGCTTTTTTCGGATAATCTGTGATGATCGCGGAACAACCAAAATCTATAAGTTGCTTCATCTTTTTCTCATCATTTATTGTAAAAGGGCGTACAGCAATACCATTCAGCTTCGATTCTTCAACTATTTCCTTATTTATCGTCTGGTGATATGGATGAATGCCGTTCGTCTTAAGACGTTTTGCATAATCCCACGGCTTATAAATACCTTCCATATACAAAATGGCAAGTTCAATTTTAGTTGAAATGCGTCTACACTTAACTAAGCTATAATGATTAAAACTTGATAAAACAATTCGATTTTCCAGACCATAGTCACGAATCATCTTCAAGGTCTTTTCTTCTATACCCTTATACGAAACTAACCCGGTCTTAAATTCCACATTTATTAGCAACTGGTTTGATTTTGCCCAATCAAATACCTCTTCAAGTGTCGGAATTTCACAAAAACCATACTTATCCTTAAACTTGTAGCTTACATCCATTTTTTTGATTTGTTTTAATGTATAATCTTTAACCCAGCCCTTATGTTTTCCATTCGTAGTACGATTAACGGTTTCATCATGGATGACCACAATGACTCCATCCTTTGTCATTTGAATATCTAACTCAATCCCATCTGCTCCAACCCTAGCCGCTTCGTTAAACGATATCATTGTATTTTCCGGGTGTGTTCCGGCAGAACCTCTATGACCAAAAATTTTCGTTTTCATCATTGATATTCTCCTTTTTTTGGTATACTTCCATTATAGTGTAATTTTAGTAAAGGGAGAACCAAATATGAGACCATTGCAAATTTCTGCTGAAACAGCAATCCGTTTATCAAAAGCCCTAAATGTTCCGATTGAGCAAATCATGCATATGCCACAACATATTCTTGTACAAAAAATGATGGAGCTGGAGAAAGCCGAAAAAGAAGACAAATAAGAAAAACACCGTTTCCTCTTGGAAACGGTGTTTTTCTATCATATAACAAATAATAAGTTCAGTTGTAGTTATTCCTTTCCCTCTCAAGAAGCTTTATGCTCAAGACGAAGCTTATCTGCTACCATTGCAATAAATTCTGAGTTTGTTGGTTTTGCTTTTGACATACTTACTGTATAACCAAAAAGACTAGAAATAGAATCGATATTGCCTCGACTCCACGCAACTTCGATTGCATGACGAATCGCACGCTCAACACGGCTTGCAGTTGTATTGAATTTCTTTGCAATGTCAGGATAAAGTACCTTTGTAATTGATCCTAATAATTCGATATCATTGTATACCATTGAGATTGCTTCTCTTAGGTAAAGATATCCTTTAATATGCGCAGGAACCCCAATTTCATGAATAATACTAGTAATGCTCGCATCTAAATTTTTCGGACTATTTTCCGTACGAACAACATTGCTTCCAGAATTTCGTTTAATAATCGGGGCAGTCTTTCCGCTTACTTGACGAATTCGACTTGCAAGGTTTTCCATATCAAATGGCTTGAGAATAAAATACGCAGCACCTAAATCGACAGCTTTCTTCGTCACATCCTCTTGACCAAATGCTGTTAACATGATGACATTTGGCTGTTTTTCAAGATTTAATTCACGGAGCCTCTCTAATACTGCTAGGCCATCTAGATGAGGCATAATAATATCTAAAACGAGAACGTCTGGTTGTTTATCTTGAAGCATGTTTAGGCAATCCTGACCGTTATACGCAACACCTAATACTTCGATATCATCTTGGCTTGATAAATATTCATCAAGTAAATTAACCAGTTCTCTATTATCATCAACCACACAAACTTTAATTTTCTTCACTCTATTTCCTCCTCAAGCTTAAATCCAGAAAATTTGTATATATTCTTATTCTAAAGAAAGAATTCGACAATGCAATAAGAATTCCTTTAATTTTTTAAAAAAATAGGAAAATTTTATTGAAAAATAAATTATTCTCCATTATACTGAAGTATTCGACTAAAAACGCCAATATTTATTGATGAAATTTGGGTTTTGTCGAAAAATCTTTATGCCCTATTTATTATATAAGCTGAATCAAAATTTGGCGATATCTTTTATAGAATTGAACAAGAAAAGGCAAGCATTAGCTCGCCTTTTTTTGTTCTTTTTTATAAATATCAATTCCCGCCTCACTTAGCATCCACTCAATATGGACACCATATCCGCTAGTTGGGTCATTTACAAATACATGTGTAACGGCTCCAATTAGTTTACCGTCTTGAATAATTGGGCTACCGCTCATACCTTGGACGATACCGCCTGTTTTTTCTAATAGACGTTTATCCGTTATTTTAACAACCATTCCTTTTGTAGCAGGAATTTTTTGAGGAACCGCACTTACAATTTCAATATCAAATTCCTCAACTTTATCATCTTCAACAACCGTTAAAATCTTCGCTGGTCCTGGTTTTACTTGGTGTGAAAGTGCAATTGGCAACGGCTTATCCATAATGCCATTATTCACTTGTTTATTTAATTCACCAAAAATGCCAAATGGACTATTACGTTTGATGTTCCCGATAATTTCTTTATCTGCTGAAAAACGCGCAAGCTTTTCACCAGGATCACCATTACTTCCTTTTTCAATCGAGGTAACAGTAGATCTAACAATTTGGCCATCCGATACGACAATAGGTTCTTTAGTATCCATATCTGAGATAACATGTCCTAATGCCCCGTACTTTTTCGTTTCCGGATGGTAGAAGGTCATAGTTCCTATACCCGCAGCTGAATCCCGTATATAAAGACCAATTCGATAAGCTTCATCGTTCTTATCCTTTAATGGCATGAGCTTTGCCTTTATATCTTCATTGTCGCGAACAATTACAAGGTTTAACGGTTCTCCTGTCTTACCCGATTCTTGAACAAATGGTCCAACATCACTCATCTTTTCGATTTTCTTACCATTAATCTCTTTAATAATATCGCCAACCTCTACTCCAGCAATCTCACCTGGGGATTTTTTCCCATCTGCTGTTTCGATTTGGTGATGCCCAACAACCAAAACACCTAGTGTATTGAGTTTAACACCTATTGACTGTCCGCCAGGTATCACCTTAAAATCAGATAAAACATTTACATTAACCTTTTTTACGGGAATACCTGCTAATTCAACCATCATCTCACCTTCACCGCTTTCATTTGCAGCAACTGAGATTTGTTTGTTCTCCACCGCTGATGAAAAGGCAAAATTGGCATTATGAGTAGTTGTTGTGACTGGTAGTGAGGATTGGACTGTAAAATCTTGGCCTTCAAACAAAGTAAGTTGTAATGGAATTTCTAAATATTCTTTTACCGGCTTATAAAAACCTAAAGCCATTATTGAAACAAGGAGAAATGTACCGATTATATATCTAATTTTATCTATTTTCATTTATTTTTCACTCTCCTCGCTCCTATCCCACGCCATAAATCAAACCACTACTAAAAGAGGTGACTTGACTCACTAATAAAGTTTTTATGGCTACATTCTATAATTTGGCCTTTCAAGGCCACATTTATAACCACTTCGAGATTAAAAAAGCTACCCAATTTGGATAGCATTACAAATAAAAATTGCTTCTTATTTTGTATATCATAAATACATTAGTGGTTTACCATCTGTCTTGCATGTTTGCTTTCCTTCGCAAGTTTCAATAATTCCTGTGCATGTTCCTTTGTTAAATCCGTTATTTCGACCCCGGAAATCATTCTACTTATTTCTTTTACTTTGGCATCCTCATCCAATGGTGTTACGGATGTCATTGTTCTTCCTTGTACAGTCTCTTTGGATATAAACAAATGGGTATCTGCCATAGCTGCAACCTGCGGGAGATGGGAAATACAAAGTACTTGTGAACCTATTGAAATACCATGAATTTTTTCGGCGATTGCTTGTGCAACACGCCCACTAACCCCTGTATCAACCTCATCAAAAATAATGGATGTAACACCTTGATGTTTCGAAAAGATACCTTTTATGGCAAGCATAATCCTCGATAACTCTCCACCTGAGGCAATTTTTGCTAAAGGTTTAAGTGGTTCACCTGGATTTGTCGAAATGTAAAATTCAATATCATCTTTCCCATTTGGAGTGAATTTAATAGTCGAATCCTCAAAAAAGTTAATATCAAATTTTGCTTTTTCCATATATAGCTCTTTTAATTCCTGTTTAATTTTATGAATTAGTTCTTTTGCTAGTTTTTTTCGAAGGTTTGAGATATTTTCAGCCTCAAGCTTCACATCCTCTAGTACTGACTCAAGTTCTTCTTTAATCTTTCCGATATGTTGCTCGCGATTTTGGATAGTATCGACTTCATCCTCTATTTTTGCTGCGTATTCGAGAATTTCCTCAACAGTATGTCCATATTTTCGCTTTAATTGAGCAATTTCATTTAAACGACCTTCAATATAGTCAAGTCTTGCAGGATCATATTCTAATTCGTCTAATTGAGTTCTGATTTTATAGGAGATTTCCTCTAACAAATAGAAGCTATTGGAGATGGTCTCATGGATATTTTTTAATTCTTTATCAATATCCATAATATCTTCTGCATGATTCATGGCTAACCCAACCCAGTCAAGTCCTTTTTGGTCACCATGTAGCGCATTATAACTATTTTGTAACGCTTTGAAGATTTTTTCGTAATTTGAAATCTTTCTTCTTTCCTCAGTTAATTCCACATCTTCATTCGGTTGCAAATTTGCATTGCCAATTTCATTTAATTGAAATTGAATTAAATCAAGTCGATGGGCCATTTCCTGTTCATTTTCATTAAAGCTTTTTAACCTTTGCTTTACTTGTAGATAGCTTTTATAAACCTCTTGATAGGCCCTTAATGCTTGTTCAAGTAATTTTCCACCGTATTGATCCAGCATATGAATATGTTGTTCCTGATTCATTAAATCTTGGTGTTCATGTTGACCATGGATATCGATTAATGTTCTGCCAAACTCACGAAGAATCGAAATGGTGACGAGTTTTCCGTTAATTCTACAGACACTTTTCCCTGATTTAGATATATCCCTACGTAAAACAATCATTCCCTCGCTAATTTCAATCCCAAACTCTTCAGCTTTTGCATAACAGGGGTGATTGTTATTATCGATTAAAAATAGTCCCTCTATTTCCGCTCGGTCTTCGCCATATCGTACAAATTCAACAGAGCCTCTTCCGCCCACCAATAAATGAACAGCATCAATTATGATGGACTTTCCCGCTCCTGTTTCACCCGTTAGAACTGTCAATCCTTTTTCTAATGAAACCGAAAGAGACTCAATAATGGCAAAGTTCTTTATTGATAATTCTGCTAACAATTCCTACACCTCCTAATTCCACTCTCTCCCTTAGAGCATGTCTAGGAATCGATTTGAAACTGTTTCTGTTTGTTCTGGAGTTTTACAGATAATTAAGATGGTGTCATCGCCACAAATTGTACCTAAAATTTCTTCCCAATCTAAATGGTCGATTAATGCACCGATCGCATTTGCATTCCCCGGAAGGGTTTTCATCACAAGCATATGCCCCGCTGAGTCGATTTTCACAAAAGCATCCATTAATGAACGTTTTAATTTTTGTAGCGGATTAAAACGTTGATCAGCTGGTAGACTATATTTATAACGGCCATCAATCATTGGTACCTTTACCAAATGAAGTTCTTTAATATCCCGGGATACAGTCGCTTGTGTGATGTTATATCCCTCACTTTTTAGAATATCGACAATTTCATCTTGTGTTTCTATATCATTGCTCGTGATAATTTCACGAATTTTTATATGTCTTTGCCCTTTATTCATTGTGACTTCCTCTCTCTCAAACTTTGTTTTATTACCTCCTATGTTAGCCGATTCTGACAGAATTGTACATTTTTTTAATGAGTTATTGGGTTTTCAATATGTATAGCGTAATATCATTTCTTCATGAAGAAAGAGGACAGCACTACGGCTATCCCCTCTATTATTTATCATTTTATAAATTTGCATGTGCACTTTGTACGATCTCCTGCTCAGAAATAGGTAACTTGTTTTCGCCCTTCTCAGCCGGACCATTCCAGCGCAAATGGAGTAAAAATTCGATATTTCCTTCTCCACCTGTGATTGGCGAATACGACAAATTAATGCAATCATACCCTTCTTTTAAGGAAAACTCAATGATATGCGTAAGGACCGCCTCATGGGTTTTCGGTTCACGTACGATCCCTTTTTTACCAACCTGCTCTTTACCTGCCTCAAATTGTGGTTTTACAAGCGCCACAACGTCACTATTCGGAACTAGGAGCGTTTTTAAAACAGGCAGAATTAAACGCAAAGAGATAAACGAAACATCAATTGTCGCAAACTCAGGTAGACCGCTTTGTAGGTCAGCTGGTGTTACATATCGAAAATTAGTTCGTTCCATAACGACGACACGTTCATCTTGTCTGAGTTTCCAGGCAAGCTGATTATAGCCAACATCAAGGGCATATGATTTTTTGACTCCATTTTGAAGTGCACAATCCGTAAAACCACCAGTTGAGGAGCCTACATCAATCATAATTTTATCCTTGACGTTTAAATTAAAATCTTTAATGGCTTTTTCAAGCTTTAACCCACCTCTGCTGACATAAGGAATGACATTCCCTTTCACAACAAGTGGTATATCAATTTCTACTTTTTCTCCTGGCTTATCAAGTCGTTCTTCATTTGAATACACGAGACCAGCCATAATGGATCGTTTTGCTTTTTCTCTTGTTTCGATTAAGCCGCGTTCAACCAACAAAACATCGAGTCTTTCTTTTTTTGTACCCATGTCTACACTCTTTTCTGTTTCTTAGGTACGAGATTGTGTATGCGCTCAACCACATTCTCAGTTGTCATGCCTATTTCATGCAACAGATCATTTACATTTCCATGCTCAATAAATTGGTCAGGAATGCCCATTCGGTCGATTGATGCATTTTGATATCCATGTTCTTGAGCAAATTCAAGAACTGCACTTCCAAATCCACCCATTAATACGGACTCCTCAATTGTTAAAACTGGAAGGCTTGACCCTAAGATTTGGTGCATCATATCATTATCGAGTGGTTTAATAAAACGGGCATTGACCACTCTTACAGATATATCTTCTTTTTCAAGTCGCTCTGCTGCTTCTAGTGCCATTGGAATCGTAGTACCAAACGTAAGAATTACAGCATCTGTACCTGGTTTTATAATTTCCCATGTACCGATAGGAATAACCTTAAGTTCTTCATCCATGTCGACTCCAAGTCCATTTCCTCTTGCATATCTTAAAGCAATTGGACCATCATCATATTGAATCGCAGTATTCACCATGTGCTGACCTTCATTTTCATCCTTTGGCATCATAAGGACCATATTTGGGATATGTCTTAAGAAAGGAATATCAAACACACCTTGATGTGTTTCTCCATCTGCCCCCACTAAACCTGAGCGGTCAATTCCAATGAACACATTTAGATTTTGGCGGCATATGTCATGCACAACCTGATCATAAGCTCTTTGCAAGAAGGTCGAATAAATCGCTAAGAAAGGCTTCATATCTTGCGTTGCCAGACCTGCAGCCATCGTAGTTGCATGCTGTTCTGCAATTCCCACGTCGAACATTCTGTCAGGGAATTCCTTTGCAAACTTTTCAAGTTTTGAACCTACAGGCATTGCAGGTGTTATTGCAACAATTCGATTATCATTTTTAGCTAACTTCCGGACAGTTTCACTAATAACAGCGCTCCATGCAGGAGGTGGATTTACAGGCTTAACGAAATCCCCTGTTTCAATTTTATAAGGACCTGTTCCATGCCATGTACCCACTTTATCTGTTTCCGCAGGGGTGTAACCCTTCCCTTTTTTGGTAATTACATGAACCAATACTGGCCCCTTTGTTTTCTTTGCGTATTCTAGTGTCTCAAATAAATCCTCATAATTATGTCCATCAATTGGCCCTAGGTATGTAAAACCTAGTTCCTCAAAGAAAACTCCAGACACAAGCAAATATTTCAGGCTGTCCTTGATACGCTCAGCGGTTGAAGCAAGCTTACCACCTACAGCTGGAATTTTTTTAAGTAAATACTCAAGTTCATCTTTTACCCAGTTGTATTTACCCGCTGTACGCAGCCTTGCGAGTACATTATGAAGTGCACCAACATTTGGTGCAATTGACATCTCATTATCGTTTAAAATGACAATCATATCTTTCTTTTCATGTCCGATATGATTTAATGCTTCTAATGCCATTCCACCTGTTAAGGCACCATCACCAATTATCGGAACGATAAATTCTTTAGTTCCTTTAATATCTCGTGCAGCAGCCATTCCCATAGCAGCGGAAAGACTGGTTGAGCTATGTCCAGTTTCCCAAACGTCATGCTCACTTTCAATCCGTTTCGGAAACCCACATAGCCCTTTATATTGTCGCAATGTATCAAATTCACAAGCCCGACCTGTCAAAATTTTGTGTACATAGGACTGATGCCCAACATCCCAAATGAATTTATCCTTTGGGCTATCAAATTCCTTATGTAAAGCGATTGTTAATTCAACCACCCCAAGATTTGGACCAATATGTCCACCTGTCTTGGAAAGCTTTTCAATTAAAAATTGACGGATATCCTGACTAAGTTTATTTAATTCATCTATAGACATATTTTTTAGGAACTTAGGGTCTTTAATACTTAGAAGATCCAAAGGATTCACTCACTTTCATTTACTATGTAATACATTTTTTTGGAATGTATTTTAATGATCTCTGGATGCGATTAGATTACACATATAGTCTAGTATATCATGTTTCATATCAACACTATATAAAAACCGCCTTGCTTCATCTATATGAAAGGTTAGTTTCTCCTTTGCACCCTCAAGAGTTAATAATGCAGGATAAGTATTCTTATGATTACCAGTATCACTGCCGACCGGTTTCCCAAGTTTAACTTCTGTACCTTCGATATCTAAAATATCATCTCGAATTTGAAAGGCTAAACCTAAATGATGCGCAAATTGCGTAAGCTTATCAAGCTGTTCACTAGTAGCATCTGCAAGAATCGCTCCTGCAATCACACTATATGCTAATAATTTTCCTGTTTTATGGCGGTGAATGTATTCTAATTCATCTAGGCTCAGGACTTTACCTTCGCCTTCCATATCCGCCACCTGTCCTCCAACCATGCCTTCTGGACCAGAAGCTTTTGCTAATTCAGTTACGAGCAACAGCTTTTTTTCAGGGGATAATTCAGGACTGATGGATTCAGTAATTACCTGAAAACTATATGTTAATAGTGCATCACCCGCTAAAATTGCCACTGCCTCTCCAAACACCTTGTGATTGGTAGGTTTTCCCCTACGAAGATCATCATCATCCATACTCGGTAGGTCGTCATGAATAAGGGAATACGTATGAATCATTTCAATCGCACACGCAGTCGGTAGACCGATTGCTTCATCTTTTCCAAAAGAATGTAGTGTACCAAGGAGTAATAAAGGGCGAATCCGTTTCCCACCCGCTTCAAGAGAGTAGTGCATCGCTTCCTTTATTATTTTGGGTGCTGATAAGCTAGAAATATACTTAGGAAGCTGCTCTTCAATAGTATTCTTTTGTACATCTAAAAATTGTGCTATCTCAGTCGGATTCATGTTCATTCTTCCTCCTGAATCGTAAACGGTTCAAGTTCACCGTCTTCGCGTAAGATTTGCTCCATTTGCTTTTCAACATGTTGGAGCTTGTCATGACAAAGCTTTGAAAGCTTCATGCCTTCTTGGAAATATGTGATTGCTTTTTCTAAAGGGACATCTCCTTCTTCAAGATGCCCGACAATTTGCTCGAGTTTTTCCATTGCTTCTTCAAAGGATAATACCTTGTCTTCACTCATCTATTGTCTCTCCTCTATTTCAATTACTTCACAGTCAAGATGACCATCCGACAGCTTAACCTTGATTTTATTCCCCTGTTCAACTTGCTGCACACTTTTTACTAAATGTTCTTCCTGATCATATACAAGACTATACCCACGATCCATGATTTTCAACGGACTAAGTGCCTCTAGCTTCGATACTTGGGACGAAAAAGCAAATTGCTTCTGTTTCAAAATTTGTGTAAATTCTTTTAAAAGCATTTTTCGATTAAGATCCTGCTTTTGTTTGGCACGAATCAGCTTTTCACTTGGATGGTTATGCTGCAACCGTAGGCTAAGCTTTTGAAATACTTCTTGCTTTCGAGATATTGCCATAGCCCCTTCTCTTTCTAATCGGTCTACCAAGCGATCCAGCTGTTGTTGCTTTTGATCGTAAAGATTTTTCGGAAAACGAAAAGCATAGGATTTCTTCAATGTATCTAAACGTTTTGAATCACTTACTAGTTTTTCTTTCATTGCACGCAGTAGACGAGTATGTCTAACGAGTAAGCGTTCAGAAAGCTCGGCCATATGTGGCACAGCTAATTCGGCAGCTCCTGTTGGTGTAGGTGCACGTAAATCTGCCACAAAATCTGCGATCGTAATATCTGTCTCATGTCCCACTGCAGAAATAATGGGCACCTTAGACTGAAAAATCGCTCTTGCCACGATTTCTTCATTAAATGCCCAAAGTTCCTCAATTGAGCCACCGCCACGGCCAACAATTAAAACATCAATTTTTCCAAATTCATTCGCTTGCTCGATGGCGTTTACCACTGATGGCCCGGCATTCACTCCTTGGACAAGGGCAGGAAAGACAATTACTTTTGCGATTGGATATCTACGTCTAATCGTTGTAATTATATCGCGAATCGCAGCCCCTGTTGGTGATGTAACAATCCCAATATAATGTGGTATTTTAGGAATTGGCTTTTTATAGTTTTGGGAGAAAAGTCCTTCCGCTTCAAGACGTTTTTTCATTTCTTCATAGGCTAAGTATAAATTTCCGATTCCGTCAGGCTGCATTTCTTTTACATAGATCTGATAGTTTCCATTTGATTCAAATACTGTAACCTCGCCGCGAAGCAAAACTTTCATCCCATTTTCAGGAGTAAATTTTAAATCTCGGTTATAGCCAGCAAACATCACAGCTTGAATTCGTGCTTGTTGATCCTTTATTGTAAAATACATATGTCCACGACTATGTGCCTTAAAATTCGAGATTTCTCCCTTCACCCAAATATCCTGAAGGTGAGGATCCGCATCAAATTTACGTTTAATATATTTTGTTAAAGCTGTAACGGTTAGATATCGATTCTGTTCCATTCCAACCAATCCTTACTTCCTAGAAAGAAGGGCGAATTTTTTCGCAGACTGAACCGTATTATGAAGAAGCATTGTAATCGTCATAGGACCAACTCCACCTGGTACTGGTGTAAGATAGCTTGCTTTCTCTTTTGCTTCGTCAAAAACAACGTCCCCAACAAGCTTACCGGTTGATTCAAGGCGGTTTACACCAACATCAATCACAACTGCACCTTCTTTAATATAATCTCCAGGAATAAAATTCGCTTTTCCAACAGCAGCAACTAAAATATCTGCTTGAAGGGTCATTTCTTTCAAATTTTTAGTCCTGGAATGACAATATGTTACTGTAGCATTCTCTTTAAGGAAGAGTTGTCCAACTGGTTTCCCGACAATATTACTTCTGCCAACAACCACAACATGCTTACCTTCGATTGATATTTGTTTCGATTTTACCATTTCAATAACTCCAAAAGGTGTACATGGTAAGAAAGCGTCTTGTCCAGTCATCATGCGGCCAATGTTAATTGGATGAAAACCATCCACATCTTTTTCGGGTGAAATTCTTTCAATAACTGCCGTTTCATTAATCGTGTTTGGTAATGGCAATTGAACAAGAATACCATGGATAGAAGGATCCTGGTTTAGGCGGTCAATTTCACTAAGTAAAAATTCTTCCGTAATGGTATCTGGATATTCTAGCATCAAAGAGTAAATGCCAGTTTCCTTACATGCTTTATCTTTCCCTTTTACATAGGATCTTGAAGCTGGGTCATTACCAACTAATAACACAGCTAATCCAGGAACGATACCGTCCTGTGATAAATTCTTTACCTCTTCTGCAATTTCATTACGTTTTGTTTGTGCTAATTCTTTCCCACTTATAATCTCTGCCGACATTTTTCAACTCTCCCTTATCTAATTTGAATTCTTTATGGACTACAGCGATATTTTACTTTACTAATGTATCTTTTATTTTCGATAGAATAGCATTAATAAAACGACTCGAGCTATCATCACCAAATTCTTTAGCAAGTTCAATTGCCTCATCAATACTTACCTTAACAGGAATTTCCTCTATATATTTCATTTCATAGACTGCGATGCGTAAAATCGAACGGTCTACATTTGCAAGTCTTTCAAGATTCCATTTTTCTAGATGCTCTCTTAATAGAGAATCAATTTCTTCTTTATGTTCGATTACTCCATGTACAATCTGTTCTAAGAAAGGATCTAAAGACTCTTCTTCAAGTACACTTTCAATTGCCTCATTTGGGTCACTCTGGCTTACATCAACTTGAAATAACGATTGCAAAGCCTTTTGTCGTGCTGTACGTCTTTTCATACTAATTATTTCTCCTTTATATATAGTAAAACTTTTGTCCCACTATCAATTGCATTCCGATAACATGATAATATCATAAAATAATTTTAAAATAAAAACCAACTCTTTATTGTAAGGTAAAAATAAAAAGGCTGTTTTCGCAATCTTTGTTGTTTTTTATATCGTTGACTTCCTCTTCTGGTGGATCCTTTCCGTGGGCGTGGCTTTAGCCTCCTCAATGAAATGCGGAGGCAGCTTGCACAGAAACGAGAAAATTTGGCCACTCAGACAATGAGGCGTAATTTGGCTCTGAAGGAGGAGTTGAAATTTCTCGAGTTTCTAGCTGCTACAACTGGACAGGTGCTGTTCCTCTTACTGGATTCGCCATCTTACGCTCCAATCATCATGGTTTGCAATGTAATAACAAAAAGCAACAATCTTTTTAAAAAGAGCCAATAAAAAAGTCTGATAGCGTTTGCCATCAGACTACCTAGTGCCTACATCTCTTCTTCTACTTCAACTTCAGGTTTTTGCGTTTCAAATAACACACCAACAACATGGATGTTAACTTCATTCGCATCTAAAGCTGTCATATTCAATAAAGCCTGGCGTACATTGTCTTGAATTTGACGAGCAACATTCGGAATAGAAACGCCAAAGTTCATTACACAGTATACATCCACAATGATCCCGGTTTCTGTTAATTCAACTTTAACACCTTTACCATGGTTTTTCTTTCCTAGTTTCTCAACCACTCCAGAAGCAAAGTTCCCTCTCATTTGTGCGACTCCTTCAACCTCTGAAGAAGCAATACCAGCAATTACTTCAATTACCTCTGGTGCAATTTCAACCTTACCAAGACCGTTACTG
Source organism: Ferdinandcohnia sp. SAFN-114 (assembly GCF_059415045.1). Classification (NCBI taxonomy): domain Bacteria; kingdom Bacillati; phylum Bacillota; class Bacilli; order Caryophanales; family Bacillaceae; genus Ferdinandcohnia; species Ferdinandcohnia sp. SAFN-114. The sequence goes on from NZ_JBPFDQ010000032.1 coordinate 35,718, forward strand.
CCTTGATCCATTTCTAAAATATTCGTTTCCGCTGCCATTAGCAAGCACCTCCTATATTTAACTTTATTCAGCCAATCTCTTCTATATGTGGTGGTTCAATGCTACATAAGTAGTCGATTCAGATGAGGATACAACAAGGCGTTTTTTGACGTACTACTTCATAACCTCATATAATTCAAGAAATTTGGTGTTGAAGTCTCCGCCAACAAATTTCTCATGATTCATAAGCTTAAGGTGGAAAGGAATTGTAGTGTGTACACCCTCAATTACAAATTCACTAAGAGCACGCTTCATTCTTGCGATTGCTTCTTCCCTAGTTGCCCCATATGTAATTAACTTAGCAATCATCGAATCATAATATGGAGGTATTGAATAACCAGGATATGCAGCAGAATCTACCCTTACTCCTAGACCACCAGGTGGCAAATACATTTCAATTTTGCCTGGAGATGGCATGAAATTCTTCTCTGGGTTCTCTGCATTGATTCGGCATTCAATAGCCCAACCATTAAATGTTACTTCACTTTGAGTGAGTGAAAGCTCTTCTCCTGATGCAACACGAATTTGTTCTTTAATTAAGTCTACACCTGTTACCATCTCAGTAACGGGATGCTCAACTTGAATTCTTGTATTCATTTCCATGAAATAGAATTGATCATTGACATGGTCATAAATAAATTCTATTGTTCCAGCACCTGAGTAGTTAACAGCTTGTGCTGCTTTAACTGCAGCATCACCCATTTTTTGTCTTGTAGCTTCATTTAGTGCAGGAGATGGTGTTTCCTCAACTAGCTTTTGTAAACGCCTTTGAATGGAGCAATCTCTCTCCCCTAAATGTATCACATTTCCGTGGTTGTCTGCTAATACTTGAATTTCAACGTGGCGGAAATCCTGAATATATTTTTCAATATATACACCTGGATTTCCAAAGGCAGTAGCAGCTTCCTGTTGAGTGATGTTGATTCCCTTAGTGAGTTCCTCTTCATCCTTCGCAACACGGATTCCTTTTCCGCCTCCACCAGCAGTAGCTTTAATAATGACTGGATAGCCCATATCATTCGCCAGCGCGATTGCTTCACCTGTATCTTTAATGATTCCTTGTGAACCAGGCACAATCGGTACACCTGCTTGTCTCATCGTTTCACGGGCAACATCCTTTGTACCCATTTTATTAATGGCTTCAGGGCTTGGACCAATGAAAGTTAGATTTACTTCACGACAAAGCTCCGCAAAGTCTGCGTTCTCAGCTAAGAATCCGTAACCTGGGTGAATCCCTTCACTTTCAGTAAGCTTTGCAACGCTAATAATATTTGTAAAGTTTAAATAGCTGTCCTTTGAAGACTTTGGACCAATACAATAGGCCTCATCTGCAAGTTGAACGTGAAGAGATTCCCGGTCTGCCTCAGAGAAAACAGCTACCGTTTCAATACCGAGCTCTTTACAGGCACGAATTATACGAACCGCAATTTCTCCACGGTTTGCTATTAGTATTTTTTTTAACATGAGGGTCGCTCCTTACTTATTTGAACAATCATACTATGCTTTAACTAGGAATAATGGTTGACCATACTCCACAAGCTGACCATTCTCAACTAATATTTCAACGATTTCTCCATTTACTTCAGCTTCGATTTCGTTAAATAGCTTCATGGCTTCTACGATACAAACTACTGAATCTTCTTTAACTTTATCACCTTTTTGAACATATGCATCTGCATCTGGAGATGGAGATGCATAGAAAGTACCAACCATCGGTGAGACAATTTTATGTAGGTTTTCATCAACTGCAGGTGCTGCTGTAACAGGTTCAGCTGGCTGTGACTGTGGTTGTACAGATTGTGCTGGTGCAGCAGGCTGAGCTACCTCAGTAACAACAGGTGCAACCGGTTGTGCTTGCACTTTGCTTTCTACAATTGTTTGTACAGTTGTTTCTTTACTTTTCTTCATTTTAATTTTTGAGCCTTCGCTCTCAAAAGTAAACTCGTCAATATTTGAATGATCAACTAACTTAATAAGTTCACGTAATTCTTGAATTTTAAACATTCATTACACTCCTTGTGATTAACTCGAAATATAAAACTATAAATTGATGTCACATTTTATTGCTAGTATTAGTACCACATACTAACATGATACGATACTTAAAACCCTCTTTTCAATATATTGCAGAGATTTTTTCAGGAAAACGTTAACATTGATTTCCCCACTACCCATTTATTTTACCAAAAAGAAAAGAAAGTACAGCATTTTAGCCGTACTTTCTTTTCTTTATTATTTTTCTTTGTCACCAGTTAATTCAAACTCTACCGCAACATTTTGGAGTTCGCCTAACTCGCTGCGAACTAGTCGTAGAATTTCATTAGCTTGTTGCTTTGAGCTTTCCTTAGATTTAACTGTAATCTTAATCTTGTCACCTTCTACGCGAACTAAAGCATCCTCGTAGTTATTTCCTTTGATAAGCATTTCGATAATCTTTTCTTTTGATTCAATATCTTCTAACTTCTTTAACTCATCATATGCTTTAAGCTTTTGATCTGCTGTTAGTTCTGTTGAAGCTGCTTGATCTTCTAAATTGCTTCTTATTTTACTGCGGTGCTCATCAATTTCCAAGCGCAATGCAGCAAACATGTCATCACTAGAAACAGAAGAAATCACATTACCATCTTCATCTTCCTCAACAGTTACACTTGCTCCGTCTTTATTTTCAGTAGATGTTTCTACATTTTCTTTTTCTTTTTCATTATCCTTTTGTTCATCCTGCTCCATTGCAACTTCATTAGGATTGTTTTCAGGTGTCGTAATATAATAGACTGATAACACAACTACTAGACTTAACATTGTTAATAACCATACAGTTTGTTTTTTCAATAACATTTTATGAATCCCCCTTCGTTTTCCTTGGTACAACTGCTACCTTGTGATTTGGTACATCAAAACCTTTGGTAACAGCCTCCACTACCATTTGTTTTATTTTTGCGTTCTCAACACCTTTAGCAACAATTAGAACACTTCGTATTTCAGGCTTTTCAATCTTCAAGACGATTGGTGTTTCAGAATCCCCGCTGCGGATGATGACAACTTGTTCATCTTTTGTTATATCCTCAACTTGTCTTTTTCCACCATCCCTGTCTTCCTCATTTGTGATTTGACTTTGGGATACGGTGTTTTTTTCAAGTATTTTTGATTCAGTAGCATCTACACTTACTGAAACAATGACATCCTCTACTCCAGCAATTGCTTCTAGTGCTTCTTTGAGCTCGTTTTCATAACGATCCTCATATTTTGCAATTGCTGTAGTTAGTTCATCTTTCTGTCCTCCAAAAGTTGGCTCATCTTTGGCACTTACTTCCGAGGATGTAGCTGGCAAAACAGAAGATGTTGGTTTGTCATTTGAGAATAGATTACTAATTAACATAAAGGCTATCCCAACTGCTAATAAAAGTAAGAAATATTGGTTTTTCTTGTTTCCCTTTTTATCTGGTGGATCATCCTTGGACCCGGAGAACATTCCTTTGATTTTGTTCAAGATACCTTTGTCCTTATCCATCTACGACTCTTTCCCCCCTTCCACAGTGACTACAATTTTTTCTGAGTCTATTTCCCATCTGGAAGCTAATGTTTTTGTGATTGCCTTAACATTGTTTTGATCTACTTTTTTATACACTGGCTCATTCTGTTTGGAGGTATCAATCTCAACTGTTTTTACTACTGCCACATCATCAGGTTCGGCTGTCTCTTTCGATAGCACCACCTCAATTGACTGAATGTCATCCAACATTTCATCCAAAGTAACAATCTCTTTACTGTCTACAGCACTTGAAAGGGATACATTTACTTTTTGAACAGTTAAATCATATTCGTTTTGCACCAACTCCTCTTCCACTTCAGATTCCAATTGGACAGCCATTGTTTCTAAAATATATGCACGTTGTGAGGCTTGTATTTCTTTTTTCTTCAAATCTATTAAATTTTCTAGATTTTTTTCACTTTGAACTGGTTTTAAATTCATATTTAACAAGGCCTGGTCCAAATCAGATTTAAAAAGTGAGAACAGAGGAGTTAATATAATTAGGATTAATAAAAGCCCTGTTACCATTTTTACGTATTTTTGCATACTTGAACTCGGCAGAAGCATGTCCACGATTGTCGCGAGTAAAATGAATAAAATAATATTCGTAATCCATTCGGCAATAAAACTCAGTGTCCTCACCTCCTAGGCCTTTTGTCTAGCTCCAGGCACCATCGGCTCGAGGTCATAAGCCAATCGCTTCGGAAGGTAAAATGCACCTTCTGTCAGCGCTCGTCTTATGCTTGTCGTCGATAATCGGGCACCTTGCGCCTTTCTATCTCACCATCAATGTCAGGTTTCCAGCTGCAATAATAACCGTGATACTTAGGAAAAACATCAGTGACACGATTGCTAATGCCGCAAAGATATATACGACACTTTTACTAATGATATTTAAACAAGCAATGACCGGTCCCCCGCCAAGTGGCTGCAAAAGTGCAGCTGCTAGCTTATAAATAATTGCTAATGACAGCACTTTAATCGCTGGGAATGCTGCAATTAGCAGGAGAATAACAACCCCAAAGATACCAACTGTGTTTTTCAGAATAACCGAGGCACTGATTACAGTATCAGTGGCATCGGTAAACATCCGGCCAATGACCGGAATAAAATTACCAGTAATAAATTTTGCGGTCCTGATTGTTATTCCATCTGCAACCGCAGTTGTAGTTCCCTGCACTGAGATAACGCCTAAGAAAATCGTCAGGAAAACCCCGATAATACCAATACTCACATTACGTAGTAATTGGGCAAGCTGTGTTACCTTGTAGTGTTCACTTAACGTACTCACTATGCTTAATAGAGCTGACATAAACAATAAAGGTAAAACGATATATTGAATTAAAAGCCCGCTAGTATTCATTAAAAACAATATCAGTGGGTGGAAAAATGCTGCTGATGCGATTCCACCTGATGATGCCACTAACGCAAGCAATAAAGGAACAAGTGCAAGTATAAAATTGATCATCGTCTCGATAGCTTCCTCTGTGTACATGATAGCAACCCTGAAGCTATTTAGTGCGATGATGATTAACACCATGTAAACAATGGCATAAGCAACTTTACTAACTGCACTCTTCTCAAATGAATTTTGCAATGTTTGTAAAAACATACTAAAGATCGTAAGCATGATTAGTGTGCTAAGAAGTTTTCCATTTGCTATCAATTCATGGAATACGAATTTGACGAGTCCGAGCAGCCATTCATTCAATGAAAGCTCCTTTTCGCCTTGAATGAACTCTAGTAAACTACCCTTTTGGCTTTCAGGTAAATAACCTCCATAGTCCGTAACAATTTCATCCCAAAATTGTTTTATTTCGTCAATGCCAAGGGTTTCTAGTTGTTCCTCAACCTGTTCTTGAATTTGGTTTTCGATGATTTCTTGTTGTGAGGGTGAGGCTTGTACAATATGTGGTAAAGAAAAAAAGAAAAGAAATAGCGCTAGAATAGATAAGGTTTTACTACCGGTCAATGCCAACCACCCCCTTGAAAACCTTGGTTTCTATTGATTTAACTAGGAATAAGTCCAATAATTGTTTCTATTAATACTGTTAAAATTGGTATAGCTAGTGCTAAAATCAGGATTTTCCCCCCGAGTTCAATCTTTGAGGCTAGTGACCCTTGACCTGCATCTTTTGTAATCTGTGCGCCAAATTCAGCGATGTATGCTATTCCAATGATTTTTAGAATGGTTTCTACATATACAGTGTTCACATTTGCGTTAATTGCAACTTTCTCAAGCATGCGAATGATATCTGCAATTTCTCCCACTAAAAATAGAAAGATTACACAGCCGACAAATACGACAAGTAAAAAGGCAAAGGTAGGTTTTTGTTCTTTTACAATGAGTGCCAGAAAGGTTCCAATTAAACCTAATCCAACGATTTGTATAATCTCAATCGCTCATCCCCTCCTTACCCCTGAAAGAGGAATACAGCTTTAATCTTTTTAAATAGGTCCTCAACGATTGTTGCAACCATAAACAGGATATATATGAAGCCCAACAGTGTAACCCACTGTGCATATTCCTTTTTACCCATCTGATCTAGGATTGTATGGAGAAAGGCAACCACAATTCCTACACCGGCTATTTGAAATATAATATTTACATCCACTCCCATTCGCTTCTTCTCCCCCTAAATCAATAAAATGACTACTAATAAACCAGACAAAAAGCCCAGGCTTTTCACCATTTTTTCGTAACGCATTTGTCTATCTTTTGCATCGCTTTCTTCACGTTCAAGATGGGTTATAGCAAGTTTTATGTGCTTTTGTTGTGAGGTTCGATCATGCTGTCCGAGTGTTTCCCCGAACTGTTGAAGAATCTCGATTTCTCCTTGATGAAAGGCAGTCAATTTGGAAACTTCCTTTAGACTTTCATCCCAAGCAATCTTGACACTTACCTCTCCTGTTTGAAGCCTTTTCGCGAAGCCCTCAAAAAAATAAGATACGGGCTTTGGAATTTGCCTTGAGAGATGGGTTGCAACATCAATTAAGGGTACATGGCCGTACATAATTTCTGCTTCCAGTGATTGTAAGGCTGTTTTTAACATCCTTAACTGACGGGGTCTTTCACTTAAACGTCGTGCTGCTTCAAACCCTGCCCAAGTGGTTGCAAGAAGAATAAGTATTGCTCCTAAAATTTTTATCATCTACGTCACGCTCACTTTTGGTAAAAGATGCTTTCCAGTTGGACCTAGGATGGATTTTATGGTTCCCGGCCCCTTAGTGCGTGATAACTCTACAAATCTCTCTATAACTCCTGCTTCTATAATCTTCTTTAAGGATGGACGCTTCATGAGGTCGGAAATTTGATGTCCGTGTGCAGTCACAATCAAACTTACCCCTGCATTAACGGCTTCCATAATCGCTTGACTGTCTTCCTCTCTACCAATTTCATCAACAATTAATACGTCAGGACTCATCGACCTAATCATCATCATCATCCCTTCAGCTTTTGGACATGCATCTAGGACATCAACTCTTGGCCCCAATGAAGCTTGAGGAACTCCTTTCACACAGCCAGCAATCTCTGAACGCTCATCTACGATTCCAACCTTTAACGCCGGAATGTGTTTAGATTCGATTCCTGTACTAATCATTCTTGCAAGATCCCTTAGTAAAGTGGTTTTACCAGTCTGTGGTGGTCCAATGATGATGGTATTTTTCCAATAAGAATCATAGAGATAAGGTGCCAGTGGAGCTGCAACTCCAATTTTTTGCTTTGCAATCCGAATATTAAAGGAAGTCACATCTCGAATTGCTTTGACATTTCCATTCTCCGTGATTACTTTTCCAGCTAGTCCCACTCGATGTCCACCTTGGATGGTGACATAACCCCGTTTCAGCTCTTCTTCAAGTGTATATATCGAATATTGACCAAGTTTGTTCAGAAGCTGAACGGCATCTTCACCGGTAACGGAATAATTATGAAAAATGGGAATTCCATTCTCAATGATTTCAAGAGGTCTAGCCACTCTAATTCGGATTTCTTCCATTTTTTCTATGCGTTCTGGAGGATACTTGTTTATAAGGCTTACGATTGATTTTGGTAGCACATCAATTATTTCTTTCATCTAGTAAACTCCTTATATCAAATGCGCCTTGGCGTATTTGCCGCCCGATTTTTTTAGGCCCACACGAGGTGGGTCACAAAGACGTTGCCACAGGAAGTGGCGTTCCTAGTCTTTGATCCTATGCTCGAAAAACTTCCATTGAAAAATCGTGGCATCCGCTGGAGGCTTTAACTTTATTCAGTCAGGGTTTTAACCCCAAACGAATTGTATACTCTTTGGCATTTCCCTCCACTTTTCCAAGTAAGGGATTTCAACTGAATAAAGTTAATATCTCTCATAATTCAATGTATGCATGCTTGGACACATTATGCCGATTTCTATTTGAAGATTCCATACAATATAAATGCAACGCCAAGCCCAATAAATAGAAGCTTCGAATACGATAGCTGATCAGCTAAACCAATCAGTCCAATAGACATAGTCGAGATCAAAATTAGCGGCCCCACAACCGCTAGTGATGCATTAACTGCTAACGCTTTTTTTACATCATTAAAAACCAGCATTAAAATCGCTGCCGTTATTTCCAAGCAACCAGATAAAATTCGCAGTCCTGCCATCGTCAAAACACTTGTATCAAACATCGAAAATATTCGTTTCATCGTTGTCCCCACCCAAATAAATTTCTTTTGTACAACCTATGCTTGTTCATTGATTTTCAGAAGAGGAATTTTTATGGGGTGGTTAAGTGGTGGTGATTTTGTGGTTTATCTGCTGCTGTCACTTAGAAAAACATAATAAAAAGAACCCATCTAAAAAGATGGGTCCTTAATTGATCTCAATATTCATTATGCACGTGATACATATGATCCTTCAGTTGTGTTGATGATTAAAACATCACCTTCGTTAATGAAGAAAGGAACTTGAACGATTAAACCTGTTTCAAGTGTTGCTGGCTTTGATCCACCAGAAGCTGTGTCACCTTTGATGCCAGGTTCTGTTTCAGTAACCTTAAGCTCAACTGTGTTTGGCAGCTCAACACCTAATGTTTCACTTTGGAACATCATAATGTGTACTTCCATGTTTTCTTTTAAGTATTTTAACTCATACTCGATTGCAGATGCAGGTAGTTCAATTTGCTCGTAGGACTCATTGTCCATGAATACATGTGAATCACCGTTTGCATATAGATATTGCATTTTGCGGTTTTCGATTTGTGCTTTTGCTACTTTTTCGCCAGCACGGAATGTTTTCTCTTGAACGGCACCTGTACGAAGGTTACGTAACTTAGAGCGTACAAATGCTGCTCCTTTTCCTGGTTTAACGTGTTGGAAATCCATTACTCTCCAGATCCCACCGTCCACTTCAATTGTCAAACCTGTACGAAAATCGTTAACTGAAATCATATACTATTTCCTCCTAATTCAATTGCGACAAACCATTTTGTCTATAAAATAATTAACTCTTTCTTAGAGAATGTTAGTGATTCATTGCCGTCTTTTCTAACAACAACATCGTCCTCAATTCTCACGCCACCTAAACCTGCTATGTAAATACCTGGTTCACAGGTTACAATCATTCCTGGTTCTAATACATTGTCAGATCGGAATGATAATGATGGCTGTTCATGAACCTCCATACCAAGACCGTGTCCAGTTGAATGACCAAAATATTCACCATAACCTTTTTCCGTAATATAATCACGAGTTATGGCATCGGCTTCTTTTCCTGTGATGCCAGCCTTAATACCGGCCATACCACGAAGCTGAGCTTCTAAAACAACATCATAAATGTTTTTCAGTTCATCGCTAGGATTCCCTACAGCGACGGTACGTGTGATATCTGAGCAATATCCTTTATAATATGCACCAAAATCAAGGGTTACAAAATCACCATTTTCAATCACTTTATCACTCGCAACCCCATGAGGTAATGCTGAGCGATAACCTGATGCAACGATTGTGTCAAATGAAGATGAAGTCGCCCCTTGTTTTCGCATAAAAAATTCTAACTCAGTAGAAACTTCAATTTCAGTAATACCAGGACGAATCACATCTAGAATATGAGTAAAGGCGGCGTCAGCTATCTCCGCTGCTTCCTTTAATATCTTAATCTCTGAATCGGTCTTAATCAAGCGTAACTTTTCAATCACTCCTGAAACAGGAACAAGTTCTGCTTGTACTGCTTTATCATACTCAGTATAAGTTGCATAGGAAAGATCATCTTGTTCAAACCCAAGCTTTTTAATCCCCATTTTTTCAGCTTGTTTGGCAACCTCTTCGATGATTGGCCCTGAATGTTGAACAATTTCAAATTCCTTCACCTGTTCACTTGCTTGCTCGACATAACGAAAATCTGTAATAAAAACTGCCTTCTCTTCTGATATAAGAGCAACTCCCGCTGTACCAGTGAAATTAGTTATGTAACGTCTGTTATAGCTATTCGTAACGAATAAGCCATCAATTCCAAAACCTGAAAAACTTTCACGTAGCTTTTCTAATTTACTCATCTAGTTTTCCCCCTAAATGCTCAATCATTGCTAATAACGCAAGTTTGTAGCCGTATACACCTACTCCAACAATTTGCCCAATTGTAACAGGAGCGATGACTGATGTGTGTCGAAATTCTTCGCGAGTATGAATATTCGAAATATGTATCTCTACTACAGGCACAGTAACTCCAGCGATGGCGTCACGAATCGCATAGCTGTAATGCGTAAAAGCCGCTGGATTCATTACGATTCCATCGTATTCTCCTTCGGCATTGTGGATCGCATCAATAATTGCACCCTCGTAGTTCGATTGGAAGCAATTAAGCTCCACATTCCTGTTATGCGCAAACTCAGTTAAGTCTTTCTCCACATCGGCTAGTGTGAGACTCCCATAAATATGCGGCTCCCTTTTTCCAAGTCGATTTAAATTAGGTCCGTTAATAAGGAGTATTTTCTTCATAAATAGATCTCCCTTTAAAGAGGATTTTCAAAAAGTCCGGTGAAAATGGCACTTCGAATTTCACGTTGGCTTGCTTCTCCGTTCCTCACGTATTAACTACATACGCTCCGGTACTCAAAGCTGCACCGCCTTGAACTTTCGACGCACAGGATGTGCTAGTGTCGACAATGCCACAGGACGTGGCGTTCTTGTCGAAGCGGTCCTTTTCATCCTCCTTATTGAACTCTTACTAAAAAATAGAATGTTCGAACAAGAACATTCTACCATATCTTACCCTAATTTACCTACTCATTTGTAGAGACGACACGCCTTTCTGCCCTCATATCATTTTCTTCAAATGATATGGAGTAACCAATAAAGACACCATATAAGATATAAAAGCATATTGTAGTAATAACTGTATTACGTTCTAATTCCCCAACGGTTTTAATATCAGGAAAGATCGGATTAAACACGTAAAACACAATAAGCCATAAGGCAATGCCAAATGCAGCACCAACCCAAATGGACTGAAACTTTTTTAGTAATGCATAATATAAAAGTGCTACACCGATTGATATAATACCAATCATTAAAATCCCAATAAACTGACCTAACACGCGGTTTTTCCAATCACCAAGGATCCACGGTTTGAGGATAAGATTTGGGCTAAGTTCTGTAAAATTAAAAATATACGTTAAGTACGACAATAGACTCCAAAATATCCCCCCAAACAAACCAATAACTACAACTTTAGCCATTAAAGACATATCTCCGTCTTTTTTGTTCTGTTCAAGTTCTGGATTCTTTTTTTCAGCATCTACCATAGGTCAACACCTCCATTTGCTAGTATGTCCCGAACTTTTTTAATCTATTTGGAAAAGATTCTCGGAAAAATGTGTATCAATGGTAATTACTGGGTAGAATAGTAAATGTTAGTTTGAATAAAAAATAAAATTCAAATAATTGATGCTTTTAACATAGAGGTTTATTAGCTTATCTTGTAGAATATATATAAGTAGGAGTACTTTATATTTTTACATGTATCGATCAATTTACTGAAATATACGGGCAACAATGACATGGATTCATAATACAATATAAGTATAGCTTTCAGGAGGTGTATCTCATGAATCGTCGTAAATCAAATATAGTCGTCATGATTTTACTAGGATTAGGAGCACTTGGATTTGTCTACACCCTTTTCACTCGTCCAGGTTCATTACTCGTGCAAGCAGGCATGATTTTCCTTTTCATAGGTATAATCTATCTACTATATAAATTTGTGATTAGTCGACGAATGGGAGGAAAAGAAAATTCCGCTTATTTACGCGCAGCAAAACAATCTAGGAAACGTTTTAAAACAGGAAGTCAGAGGAAGACTCGGACTATGGGAATAGGGAATAAAAGACCTACGACCAGCGCGGCAAAACGATCGACTGTAGCGTCTATTCATAAAAAGCGAAAAACGAATACGACACACCTAACTGTTATTGAAGGTAAAAAAGGCAAAAAGAAGAATCGAGCATTATTTTAAACTTTATTCAGCACAAAAGCTGGATAAAGTTTTTTTATACTCTGGATTCTTCTCTTGTTTGATTTAAAAACCCCACGTTCGCAAGAAGGCTTCTGTACGTTGTTTTCCAAGTTGAATAAGCTCTTGCTTTTTTTCATCTGTTACTCCAAATTCGGTTGTCAATCCACTTTCAACGGGGATAAAAATAATATTTTTTTCGTGTCTACGTGAGATATAACGCGCATCATGCGCATTCTTCATTGTTTCAAAGAGAGCTCCAAACATTTCGATTGTATTGTGAATTTTATTTTGTTTTTGCTGCTGATTATTCCCACTTAGCCTAATCCCAATAACTGGGCGTTTTTTTAGCTTTTGTTCCTCATCAAAGAGCCATATTGGAAAGTTGGAGAGCACTCCTCCATCGACTACGATTGTGTTTCCTTGATAATCTTTTAATCGGACTGGTTCAAAAAAGTATGGAAGGCTACAACTCATCCGAACAGCTTTTGCCACCGGGAAAGTTTGGGGATGAATCCCATAGCGTTCTAAATCGTCGGGTAATACCATGATTCTTCCATTTGTTAAGTCCGATGCAATAATTCTTAATGATCCGGGAGGGAGGTTCTGAAACGTAACTACACCCTTTGCACGAAGCTTTTGATAGATCCATTTCTCCAACATATCCCCTTTGTATAACCCGAGACGCCAATAGAGGAGTAGCCACTTCGTTAAGGCTGTGTTTAACGGGGTCTTACGTTCATCTAAAAAATCGCTAAGGTCTAATTCTTCCATAAGATTGATAATTTCTTCACTTGTGTAACCAGCAGCTATTAAGGAAGCAATCAAGGACCCTGCACTGGTTCCGGCCAATCTTTTGAATCTAAAACCTTTTGCTTCGATAGCTTGATAAGCCCCTATTAGCGCAAAGCCTTTAATACCCCCACCTGAAAAAACACCATCAATAAACATCGTACCCCTCCCAATCAAATGCGCCTTGGCGTATTTGCGCCCAGATTTTTTCGAGCCTGCTCGAAAAATTTCCATTGAAAATCTGTGGCATTCGCCGGAGGCTGATTAACTTTATTCAGCTTCGGATGAATAAAGTTAATCAATCCCTTTATACATTTTTAATCGGATAGCTCGGGATTTAGTACGTGTGATTTTTTGAATATAAAAAAAGAAGGAATCCGTACAGGATTCCCTCTTTAGCATTTGATTACAATCCACATTTAAGTTGTGCATTACAGTTAGTACATGTGTTACATCCACCAAGGTCTTCTACCGTACCTTGACGGCAAACTGGACAAGTGTCGCCAACTTCAGAACCGATTGTAACATCAGTTTGACGTAAATCAATGACAGTATCCATTAGGACTACACGATTTTTTGGCTTTTCTTCTTCAGTTGTAACTTCAGCTTCTTCAAATGTGTTTTCTTCCGCCTTAAGCGTAAGAACTTGAGCATCACGGCTTCCATCTACGTATACTGTACCACCTTTTGCTCCACCTTTGTAGAGGCGCTCATATACAGCTTCTACTTGAGAAACAGTGTAGCCTTTTGGTGCGTTAACAGTTTTACTGATTGAGCTGTCAATCCAACGTTGGATGACACATTGTACATCTGCATGTGCTTCTGGTGAAAGTTCCATTGCAGAAACGAACCAGCTAGGCAGGTTGTTAGGATCTGCTTCTGGGTGTTTATCTAAATATTCTTGAACGATATCCGCTTTTACTTCAATAAACTTACCTAAACGTCCACTTCTAAAATAAGAGAATGAGAAGTAAGGTTCTAAACCTGTTGAAACGCCAACCATTGTCCCAGTACTGCCTGTAGGAGCGACGGTTAATAAGTGTGAGTTACGAATTCCGTGTTGTTTAATGCCTTCTTTGATATCTTCTGGCATCTTTTGCATGTATCCAGTATTAATTAAAGCTTCTCTGATACGATTGCCATCCTCTAGTGAATTACCTTCTAAGAATGGGAAGCTGCCTTTTTCTTTTGCAAGTTCAATTGATGCACGATAAGCAGTTGTTGCAATTGTTTCGAACACTTCGTCAACTAACTTATTTCCTTCTTCAGAACCATATTCAGTTTCGCAATAGATAAGTAGGTCGTGTAATCCCATAACCCCAAGACCAACACGGCGCTCACCTAATGCTTGCTTTTTATTTGCTTCTAAGAAGTATGGAGTTGCATCAATTACGTTATCCTGCATTCTTACTCCAACTTCAACAGTTTGCTTTAGTTTCTCAAAGTTAACAGTCTTTGTGTCTTTATCAACCATTTCAGCTAAGTTAACCGCTGCAAGGTTACATACTGAATAAGGTGCGAGAGGTTGCTCCCCACAAGGATTTGTTGCAACAACTTTTTGACCATAGCTTTGTGCATTAGTCATGTCGTTTGCATTATCGATGAAGAAAATTCCTGGTTCTGCAGCGTACGTTGCGCAGATATTGATTAAGTTCCAAAGATCTCTTGCTTTGATTTTACGGTACACACGTACTTTATGGCCAAGTTTTTCCCACTCACGTACGTCCCCAACCTTGTGCCATTCTTCATTGTAGATTTTCATTTCTTCTTCATTGTAGCTTTCAACATCCGGGAATTTAAGTTCATATAACCCGTCTTCTTCAACAGCTTGCATGAAGTCTTTAGTAATACAAACGGAAATGTTTGCACCCGTTAAGAACTCTGGATTATGAACACTGTAAGTTCCGCCAGTCACTATTTTTTGTTCAGCATCTTTAATGATTTTTTCACTAAAGCCACCATAACCAGGAATTTGCTTGTAATTTACAATTCCTTGATACATTTGAATTTCCTGTTCCGTGAATGGAGTGAACTTTAGCTTTTCTTGAGCATATTTTTTAATTGTTGCATCTTGTGTATTTTCCATTAAATAACGAAGAATTCTTGGATTTTGCATCTTCGAAATGATGAATTCAATAATGTCAGGGTGATCAGATTGAAGCATGATCATTTGAGCTCCCCTGCGCGAACCACCTTGCTCAACTAGATGTGTAAGTTTCGCAATGTCATCAAGCCATGAAACGGAACCAGATGACTTACCGTTTACACCGCGTGCTAGTGTGTTGCGTGGGCGTAGTGTAGAACCGTTTGTTCCGACACCGCCACCACGGCTCATGATTTCCATAACCTGTTTTCGGTGCTCAGAGATACCTTCACGAGAATCCTGTACATATGGCATTACGTAACAGTTAAAGTACGTAACATCAGTATCCGCACCAGCTCCGTAAAGAACACGTCCAGCTGGAATGAAGTTTAGATTTACAAACTCTTGATAGAACTTTTCAAACCATTCTTTGCGCTTCTCCTCCGTTTTCTCTACTGCAGCTAAACCAGTGGCATTTCTTTTTGCAATTTGCTCATAGAAAATTTCGAGAGGCTTCTCGATAACATCAAGTGAACGATTAACAATACCTGTCTCAATTTCTTCTGGCTTGTCCAACACACCACGATACTCTTCTTCAACAAGCACCTGTGCTGTCTTCTGTTCCCAATCAATGTCAATGATGAAACCTAAACCACGAGCTGGAAACTTTGGATCTTCCTTGATTGTTAGAACAACAAAGTCACCTTCTGCCAGAGTAATTTTTTCGGTATCCTTAAATGTATACCGATCAAGCATTACGAGCCTTGATACGCCCTTGTGGGTAATCTTCATGTCCTCCGTAATTGGATGGACTTGAGGAAAAAGGCGTATATCCTGGTTCAGCCTTTCAACATTCATATTCATTTTTTCTAGCACAACAGTCATTCCCACATCTCCCTTTAAAATCTATTAATCTACATAAGGTTTATTTTTTATATGATAAAATTAAAGTACCATATATCTATTTGAAAGACAATAAAAAAATCAATATATAGTGTTAAAATAATTTTCGACACTACTATATATTGATTTTTAGATAAATAAAATCTTTTTTGTCAAACTGAAAATAGTATAAGATATAAAGTAAAACAGAGGAAAATCTAGGTAAACTAAATTATTTCATCTTTTTTGAAGAATTTTGTCGGTTGATTTTTCCCTTAAAAGAACAAACCTAATAATACCAAGGATAGGTCTTTTAGCCAAGTAAAAAACGACTAAAAAAGTCGTTATCGTTTAAAATTCCATTCATCTGTTTTATAGCGTTTCTCTGCAATCCCATGAACATAATCCAATTCCTCATCAGTCAAATGATAAGGTTCAAGTACTATATTTAGTCCTTCCTCAAAACCTTCTTTAAAAGCCTGTTTGGCTTCATCAATCGTAACCGGATTCTCCCTCAATGCATTGATTGCAACTGCTTTATTTTTAAAATTCCGTTGCATTCTTTCCCTTACACGATCACTCGGATATTTAAATAGGTCAAATAATTTATCCTCATCTATATCTAGTAGAATTGATCCGTGCTGAAGAATGACACCCTTCTGTCTCGTTTGAGCACTCCCGGCTACCTTTCTTCCTTCGACAACAAGTTCGTACCAGGAAGGTGCATCGAAACAAACTGCAGAACGTGGATTTTTTAAGCCTTCTCGTTCTTCGCTCGTTTTTGGAACTGCAAAATAAGCATCGAGACCCAACTTTCGAAAGCCCTGTAAGATTCCTTCCGAGATAACACGATATGCTTCAGTTACCGTGTGAGGCATCTCAGGATGCTCTTCCGATACAATCACACTATAAGTTAACTCTTGATCATGTAGAACCCCTCTACCACCCGTTGGTCGACGAACAAAACCAAGACCATATTTTTTGACAGCTTCTAAATCGATTTCTCTTTCTACCTTTTGAAAATAACCTATTGAAAGAGTCGGTGGATTCCAGCCATAAAAACGAATGGTTGGAGGAATTTTACCCTCACTGTTCCAATCAAGCAATGCTTCATCTAAAGCCATATTAAACTCAGGGGAACAATTGCCTGAATCAATAAATCTCCATACCTCTTTTCCCATACTAAACCCTCTTTAATCAAAAATTATCAACCTCCCTTAGTCTATCAGAACAAAATTGAAATTCAAAATCAAATACTCCAGAGAATTCCTTTGATTCTTTTAAGTCACACGAATATAATAGAAAATGAGAGATAGAAAAAGGAGTAGATTGATTTTGGAAATACTTTTAATTGTTTTGGGTGCAATCATCGCATACGCTATATTTACATTCTTCTACCAGCGTAAAATCGTAACTGTTTTAACCGAGGAACAGTTCCGCGAAGGATATCGTAAAGCACAACTAATCGACGTACGTGAACCAAACGAATTTGACGGGGGTCATATTCTTGGCGCACGTAATATACCATTATCCCAAATGAAACAACGTTTAACAGAAATCAGACCTGATAAACCAGTCTACTTGTACTGCCAAAACACGGTTCGTAGTGGTCGTGCAGCCCAATTACTTCGTAGAAAAGGGTACAAAGACCTTTACCAACTTCAAGGTGGCTTTAAAAAGTGGTCAGGTAAAATAAAGAAAAAATAACCTATTCCATTTTTGGAGTAGGTTTTTTCATGTCTCGTATATAATAAACTATGGAAAGAAATAACTCGAGGTGATACTTTGAACATTTCGAAAGGACTTTACCACACCATCTACCACCCAAGATTGGTGATCATCCCACTCATCGTTCATGTGATTCAAACTTTCATAGGAGTCTTAGGTATCTACTTTGGTTTTACCCTATTTTCTATTGATACCCAATTCCCCTATGCAATTCCAGTATTAAATAATGAGATTCTTTCTATATATGGACCCTATACTAACAACTGGCTACTAACTAGTATTGCTACCATAATAATGCTACTAATAAAAAGCTACGCGCTCAGCATGTATCTTGGAGCCATGAAATGCTTTTTAGAAGGACCTGATAATACATATTCAATATTAAAAATTGCACCCTATTATTTTAATAGAATGATACAATTTTCAATACTCGAACTCCTATTTAGCAGCTTAATCATTCAACTAATTCATACTTTTTGGCCATTAGCAATTATTGTTATTCTGGTTGTACTTTTATTCTCATTAACCCCATACATAGTTGTATTAGAAGATACAACGGTTAGGGATGCGATTGTAAAATCACCCAAGCTATTGCTAAAAATCCTTGGTGCCTTATTATGGATAGCACTAGTGTCACTAATCTTGACAATTTTACTAACAAGACTTCCTTTTGCAAATATAAAAGTCGAATATTACATTGTTTCACTTCTATATAGTTTTATTGGCACCACTATGATCTTTGCTGTCATGAATTGTTTATATAAAAGCATTTACAAATTCAGTCTGCCTTTTAAGAAAGTTAAAAAATCGAGAAAGTATTTTCCGCCACTCTGGATTGCAGCACTACTTTTACCATTATTAGGGGCTTTGTTGGTTAACGGATAAGGGGAGGGTAGGGTGAGAACAGTTCAGTAGTTCTGTTATGAGCCACCTCTTCCATATTAGTATCATGGGCAACATTGTGTTCCCATTTGTTGTAACTCAACCTTCAAATGGGCATGATTCAAGCACTTTGAGTTACTCTTTTATTAAACTTTGAAAAAAGGTATAGATGATTACTTTGCACGCCTTTTGTCCTTCTCAATTACAGAAACGGAACGAATAGCCCTTTACAGATATGATTTCACCTAATTTTATCCAGTTGCGTACCTCTTTCTGGTGTTTTCTAGTTTAGCTTTCCCTAATTTTATCCAGTTGCGTACC